>DATKYS010000144.1 GCA_035528375.1 bacterium | reverse complement strand
CGGCCCCTACGAAATTTGTTCGAGGGGCCGCCCTACAGGGAGCAATGATACGGCGGGGTGTACGGCGGTCAGCGCTGGCCCGGGCCGGCGTCGAGGATGCCCCGCAATTCCGGCAGCTTCACGTCTATGTAGGTCTTGGCGATGAGCTCGGTGACCCACACGGTCTGCTTCTCCTGCGTCCTCTGGGAGTAGATGGCCGCCTCGGCCTCCTCGCGGGTCATCTCCCGGCGCTCGGTCCGATCCACGAGCTGGGTGACGCGCAGGCCGCCGCTCACCCCGTAGGCGGAGGACACGCCCCCCGCAGCCATGCCCGCCAGCTCCGCCCCCAGGGGGGCGTTGGTGGTCTCGATGACGCTCTGGGCCGTCTGCCGTACCTCCACCTCGAGGATGTCCTCGTAGCCGGTGTCGGAGACGTCGGCCCGGGGGTCGCGTTCGAGCAGCCGGCGGACGGCGTCCAGCGCCTCGTAGGTCCTCGCCTCGTCGTCGGAGGTGGGCCGGACGTTGAGCTGGATGTGGGCCGCGCGGACGTGATTCTCGTCCAGGCGCTCGAGGACCTTGGCCACGTGCCAGCCGTATTTGGTGCGGACGGGGTCGGAGACCTCCCCCGGGGCCAGGGAGAAGAGTGCCCGGTCCAGGGGCTCCTCGAGGAAGCCCCGCTCGACGACGCCCAGATCGGCGGGGACGTCGGAGTAGGTGTCGGCGAGGGCGAAGAAGTCGCCGCCGCGGCGGGCGAGACCGGCGATGCGCGCCGCCAGGGCCTCGACCTCGCCCTCGGTGGCCGCCCCGGGCCGCACGTAGGCCGTGACGTGGCGCAGGGTGTAGACGACCCGGCTCCCCTCATCCGACTCGTACAGCGCCAGGTAGTCGTCTATGTCCTCTTCGGTGATGTTGATCCGGGCCGAGTAGTACTCCTGCATGAGCTGGGAGATGAGGTAATCTTCCCGGGCCTGCGTGCGGTAGAGGTCCTCGAGTTTGTCCACGGTGAGGCCGACCCCCGCGATCGCGGCGGTGAACTCCTCTTCGGAGGCGTAGGCGGAGCGCGCCTGGGTGAACTGCTTGGCGACCAGGGAGTCGAGCTGGGCGTAGGTTATCGTTATCCCCCGGCGCTCGGCCTCCTGGACGAACACACGGTTGGCCACCAGTTGGGCGAAAACCTGCTTGGTCAACAGGTCGAGTTCGTCGGGCGAGGGTCGCGCGCCGATCTGTGCCAGGTAGTTCTGCACCGTCCCCTGGATTTCCGAGGCCAGGATGGGCTCGTCGGCGACCACGACGGCGATGCGGTCCAGCACCTCGGCGGCGGACACCGCGACGGCCAGGGTCACGAGAACGATGGGTGCGATGCGCATTACCCTTCCGGTTCCTCCCGGGGCGCGCGCCAGATGGTCTCCTCGGCCTTGGCCCACAGGCCGGCGAGCCATTTCTCGCGCTCCGAAGCGCTTTTCTCCTCGAAGAGGATGTCGTGGATCCGGTCCCGGACGAGGGCCAGCGGCGGAACCGTCTCCTCCTCCGGCTCCTCCCGGATCATAAGGAGGTGGAAGCCGTAGTCGGTCTGGACCGGCCCGGAAATCTCTCCGACCTTCAGGCCTTCGAGCGCCGCCGCCAGGGTCTGGGGCAGGTCCTCGGGGCCCGTCACCTCGACCAGCCCCCCCGCGGGACCCTCGGGCGCTATGGAGAGCGAACGGGCCAGCTCCTCGAAGTCCTCCCCCGCCTCGAGACGGGCGAGGACCGCGTCGGCGCTCTCGAGGTCGGCGGTCACTATCTGGTGGAACTTCAGCGGCCGGTCGTCGAGCTCGGCGGCGTGTTCCTGGTAGTACGCGGCGATCTCCGCCTCGGTGACCTGAATCCGGTCGAGGACCTCCTGGCCGACCACGGCCTCGTAGAGTAGATCCTCGCGCACCTTTTCGCGGAGCTTCTGCTCCCGCATCCGGGCCGCCGGACCGCCGGCGAGGATGACCTCGTCGTTGGCCGCCAGGGCCTGGTAGATACGCTCCACCTTCTCGTCTGGTACGGTGATGCCCAGATCCAGGGCCTCCCGGAGCACCAGGCGGCGCGTTATCAGGCGGTCCACCACCTCCTCGGGGATCGGCGTGCCCGGGTCGGCCCCCATCAGCTCCCAGGCCTCCTCCCGGGTGATCCTCTCCCCCTGGACGGTGGCGATGACATCCTCGTCGCCCTCCTCCCCGCCGCAGCCGGCGAGGACGAACAGGGCGGCAAAGAACAGCGTCAACGGGCGGTGCACGTCAGGCCTCCGGTACGGTTCGCGACGCATCCAAGAGGGCGTCGAAGAGGTCTTCCACGAGATCCTCGTCGTAAACCACGGGGTAGCTTTTCTTGAGCTCCTCGATGAACCGGTCGAAGAGCCCGGGCTCCGCCTCGCGCATCAGCTCCTCCACGAGGTAGTCGTAGAGGGTGGGGTCGTTCTCCAGGGTGCGGTCGGACGGCTGCAGGATGTCCAGGACGTAGAGGATGCCGTAGCCCGTCACCCCGTCGCGCTCGCCCTCGATGACCGGGCTGATCCACCCCTTTTCGTGCTCGAAACCGGGCAGGAGGTAGTCGTCCGCCTCGTCAATCTCGACGGACTGGTGGATGTTGGCGGTCTTCTTGTCCAGGGACTCGTCGCGGATGATGATGCGCAGGAGCTCTTCGGGGCTGTGGGCCAGCGGCTCGCCGGGGGCCCTGGTCTCCAGCTCGGCCAGGCTCACGATGGACTCGACCTGGGAATCGAAGTTGGCCTCGTCCACCAGAAGCGCCCGCAGCTCCTCCGCCCGGTCGCGGTCGGGGAGAACGGCGAGGTAGTAGGCCATCCTCAGGTCGTAAACGAATCGGTCTATGGTTTCCTCGTAGCGGAGACGGACCTCCTCCTCGGTGGGCCGGGGCTGGGTGGCGAGGAAGCGCTCCTGGCGGAAGAGGGTGACCGCTATCTCGTCCTGTTTCCGGGTGATCTTGGAGGCGAGGGGTTCCTTCGTGTCCAGACCGAGCTCCACGGCCTCCTGCAGGGCCAGTTGGTCGTTGACGCTCGTGTCCACGAATCGCTGGAGGAGCTCCCGGCGGGACTCGGGTCGCAGGAGCCGGGTATCGTCAATGGGGAGCCACAACAGGACGTTCTGGGTGCAGTACCTCAACGGGACGCTCTCCCCGTTCACCTTCACCAGGAAGTCGTTCCGGTGCTCCTGAAAGAAGGGCGAGAGGGAATCGGTGAACATCATGCGACGCTCGTTCGCCCGGTTCGCTATATCCCGGGCGAAGGCGGTGGGCTGGGCCATGGTGGAGCCCAGGCCGACGAGGTCCTCGGGCGTGATGGAGAGCAGTGTGTTGCGGCTCGCTATCAGACTTCCGTCGGTGGACCGTTGGTAGACGTCCTCCAGGATGGCGTCGAGCTGGTCCAGGAGGTCCTGGTTGACCTCGATGGTCGCCCGGGAGCGCAGGTCCGCCATGTACGCTTCCCATTTCTCCTTGGAGCGCTCGAAGAGCATCTCCTGGCGCAGGCGGGGGCGTATCTCGTCGTCGTCGGTGACGGCGAAGTCGTCCTTCGGAGCCGGACCGCGGTTGAGAAAGATGTAGTACACCCACTCGTTGTGGAGGTCGTAAAACACGGGTTCGGAGAACCGGCCCTCCTCGAGGCCGAAGATGACCTCGTTGCGGCGGGAGGGGCTCCACTGCAACGGCGATTCGCTCGCTCCGCCCGCCTGGGTCAGAAAGATGTCGCCGGGGCCCTTTATGTAGAAGGTCTCCCGGGCCACCTTGCCGAAATCCTCGCCGGCCTTGAGCCGCTCGTAGCCCGCCTGGGCCTCGGCCTGGCTGGCGAACTGGATCAGACTGAAGTAAACCCCCTCGGAGAGGAAACGCTGCACCCACGAGTTGAGCTCCTGCTCGGTGATGGTGACGTCGGCGGTCACCTGCTGCTGGAGGGCGGAGATGAGGCGTCCCCGGCGCCAGATTTCGAACTCGGACACCGTCATGGGGTTCTCGTAGTATCCCGCCTCCCGCGCCGCCGTCTCCAGGAGCACCTTGTTGCTGAAGGCGGTGAGGTAATCCCGGGCGTCCTCGTAGTTGGAGATGATGGGACGGGTTGAGGGGTCCAGGTGGGCGTAGTGGTCGGCGAGATCGCCGATGGTATATGTGTTCCCGCCGACGGTCAGAATCGTCTCGCCCTCGGCGCCGCACCCCGCCGAGAGGAGGGCGACGGCTGCCGCCGCGAGGAGGGTCGGGATCGGTCGAAAACGCATTTTTAAGCACCCCCGTTGGGTACGTCGGGAAATGTTTCCGGACTGAGAGGCCCCCTTTATAACACTTAAACCTTGGAGTGTCAACGAAGCGGGGTCGGTTAGCCCGCCGGGTGAGGATATGTTAAACTAGGAGAGTCCCCTTTCGTGTACCGACCCGAACCCGGTGGAGCGGAGCCGGATGACCCAAGCGATAACGGACGTCGGTCGCCAGGAGGTGCTCTCCCGTCTGCCGGGCCTCGAGGAGCGTCTCGCGGGGATCGGCGACGTCGAGGAGTGCCGGCGGCTGTTCCACGGGATGCTGGCCGAGCTCGGGGCCGGGTGCTCCTCGGTGCGTATGCACCGCGCCCTGAGCGTCCTGGAGACCGTCACCGGCCGGTGGGCCGAGGAGCTGACCGGCGTCCCGGTGATGGGGACCCTGGCGGCCCTGGCGAACGGGCGGACCGAGGGGGTCTCCCAGGGTTTTCTCTTCGAGCTGGACGGCCTGTTGTCCGCGCTCGCGGGCTCGGAGGAGGCCGAGGGCCCGCCGGTCGGGGAGGCGGCCTCCCTCTTCCTCACCCGTTACCCCGCGGGCACCGACCGGGACGTTTACCGGCGGCGGCACAAGAACCGCGTCCGCATCCTCAACCGGCTCGGCGGGTCGCCCAGCCAGTGGGACGACTGGATCTGGCAGACCCGCAACACGGTGCGCGACCGGGTTCTCCTGGCCGAGCTCATCCCACTCTCCGAGGGCGAGAAGGCGGGGTTGGACGCGGCGGAGGCCGCCGGGGTGCGGTGGTCCGTCACCCCCTACTACCTCTCCCTCTTCGATGATGACCCCGGGGAGCTCTTCGACCGGTCCCTGCGCAACCGCGTCCTGCCGCCGACCACGGCGGTGAAGGCGACCGACGACGGCGGAGAGGCCGGCGGGGCGCAACTCCTCGTCGAGCGCCTCAACCCCTTCAGCGCCCTGGTCAAGCCCTGCCTCGCCTCCCCCCAGTACTCGTGCTACGAGCCGCCGCCCACCGAACTGGACGTCACCGACTCCAAGCTCCGCTCGGCCCTGGAGTGGTTCGGCGACAACCCGGAGGTCTGGGAGGCGGTCATCGGCGGGGGCGACGTCCTGTGCCTGACCGACTCCAAGGTCGAGGGCATCCTGGCCGGGCTCTCGCGGTACAAGCACATCCGGCGCATTCTCATCCGATCCGACTTCCCCGTGGTGATGCCCCCGCGCTTCACCGCTCTTTTAACGAAAATAATCTCCCGGCACGTCAAGCCGACCCAGCTCGAGGTGGGGCTGGTGTCCCGTTTCTGCCACGCCTACGAGGTCACCCCCGAGGCGGTGACGGTGATAACCCGTCTGCGGAAGTCCGGGGTAACGGTCTACAACGAGGCGCTCTACACCGTGGACAACATGCGGCGGTTCGAGTTCGCCGCGCTGCGGTGGGCGCTCCAGGGGGCCCGGATCGAGACCTCCTACAGCCGCCTGAAGACCGGCGCGCTCAAGTCCGGTGTGCCGCTGGCCCGTGTCCTCCAGGAGCTGCGGGAGGAGGCCTCGCTCTTCCCGGCCCAGGAGAACGCCCAGGTGCCGGTGGTGGAGACGGCCTCGGGGGAGACCGTCCCGCTCTGGGGTGACCGGGAGCTGGTCTCCATCCGCCCCGGTGATGGACGGCGGGTTTACCTCTACCGGACGGCGGGGGGGACGGTCCTGGATACGGACACCGCTCTGGCGGAGTTCCTCGAGGGGATGCGCGAGCGGGGCGAGGACCCCGCCGATTACGCCGGTCTGCGGGAGTACGTCTGACGCGGG
>DATKYS010000143.1 GCA_035528375.1 bacterium | reverse complement strand
GTGGGAGAGGGATTAAGGGTGAGGGCTACCTTTGAAAAACGGCGGGGACTGAAGTCCCCGCCCTACATTTTAGTGTGCGTTGGTGGTCAACCTTCCAGCAGCACCGCCCGGCAGGGGGCGCCCTCAGCTTCCTCTATTTTGAGCGGCAGGCAGACCAGGGTGTACCGACCCGGCGCGACGTCCGAGAGGTCCAGCCCCTCCAGGGCGGGGATGTCCCTTTCGAAGAGCAAGCGGTGGACCACCGGTTCTTTCTCGAAGCCGTCCACGCTGGGCCCGTCCACGCCCAACAGGCTTATCCCACGCTCGACGAGGAGCCGGACGGCGTCCCCGCCGGGGTAACAAAAATCCTCGAAGAATCCGCCCCCCCGGCGGGCGGAGTTGGCGGTTTTCAACAGGATCCGGTCGCCGGTTTTTATCTTTTCAATCGGCAGGGCTTCGGGGCCGACCACCCTCGCGTCGCCGCAGTCCACCACGAGCGCCGGTCCGACGAAGGGGTCGAGGGTCAGCCGCCCTAGGCGTTTCCCGTCGGGAAAAAGATGGGCCGGGGCGTCCACGTGGGTGCCCAGGTGGCTACATAGGTGAAGCTCCGAGGTCTCCCAGCCGTCGCGGGCGTGTGTTTTGGTGAGAGCGCGTTCCAGGCCCCTCTCGCCGGGCCAGGGGACCGCGCCTTCCAGCGGGCGAGTGATGTCTATGACGCGCATCAGTCCGGCTCGTGGCCGGGGTTGACCCGCAGCTCGTCCAGCTCCACCGTGGTGCAGTAGGGCACGTACCCTCGGCCGCCCGATCTCTGGTAGACGCAGTCCACGTTGGTCGGGTCGTCGCAGTAGTCCACGGTAAGCACTATTCCGCCCGCGTCCAGGAAGAGGTCGAGGTAGCCCTCCAGCTCGAGGCGGCCCTCGTCGTCGCCCGATTCCTCCGGACGGGGGTCGTCGGTGGCGAAGAAGAAGAGCTCCTCCTGCCCGATGCCGTCCACGTTGGTCGGGTGCTCGGGGAATTCGTCGGCCAGGGCGGCGGCGTTCTGGACGATGCAGACGAAGTCGTTGTGCTTCGATTCGCCGTAGTCGGAGATGGCCTTCGCGAAGGCGACCATGTCCGCCGGCGCGCTCTCCCGCTCGTCCTCCAGGTCCCAGCAGGAGTCCAGCTTGTCCAGGTACACGCCGTCGAAGCCCTGAGCGATGATTTTATCCAGGTAGGCGTAGACGATGGCCTGCCACTGGGGGTCCCAGAAGCGCACCAGGTAGTTACCCGGCCAGTCGGGGTTCTCGTCTCCCAGCCAGTCGGGGTTCCCCGGCTCCCAGTCCGGTTGCCAGTACCAGCGGTAATCCTCGGCCTCGCCGATGGAGAGGTAGGCCAGGGCTATCTTGGGCTGGTCCCCGCCGCGGTCGCGCAGCCCGTCTATCTCCGCCGCCGTCCATTCGCCGGTCTCGGTGCCGTCGGAGGAGTAATCCATCACCACCAGGTCGAAGGCGCTGGCGCCGAGCTCTCCGAGGTCCACGTCCACGAGCTGGTAGACCCAGTCGTTCACGTCGGCCGGATTTAAGCCTTCGCCCCCGGTCGGGCCGGTGCAACCGACGGCGAGGAAGGCGCCGATGAGGACCGCCGCTACGGAGACCTTTTTTTTTAGCTTCATCTCAATCCCAGACAAGGGGTTTAAACCCCTTGCCTAACGGCAACGACCGTTGCCGAAAACGGGTCAATCTCGTTAAAAACTGCGGCGCCCGGGCTGGTTTCTCCCTACCAGAGCTTGGGGTCGTACACCACGACGGCCGCCGGGGAGGAGAACCCCTCCGCGGTCAGGACGGTGTCGCCGTCCCGGAGGAGCTTCGCCTTGCCCCCTGTTTCCTCCACCACCCAGACCCCGCCGCCCGGCTCGGCTGAGACGTCCACCGGCCCGTTCAGGTCCTCGTAGCTCTCCAGCACCGCCCCGTCCCCGGCGTCGAGGAGCAGCACCGACCCTCCCCGCGCCGCGACCCAGCAGTCGCCGTCGGAGTCCAGGGACAGCCCCCGGGGGTCTTCGATGTCGGTGGCGGTGAAGGAAATGCCGCCGTCGGAATCCAGGCAGAAGACGCGGTCGCCCGCACTGTCGCTGAACCAGACGCGGTCCCCGTCCGGATCCACCGCCAGGCCGCGAACGACGCCCAGACCGGTGACGGTGACCCGTGCGTCGGCGGAGGTTCCGTCGCCGGTGAGGTCGGCGTCGAAGGCGTAGAGGTTTCCGTCCTCGTCGGCGCACCAGCAGTAGCCGTTCGCCTCGTCCCAGGCCACGCAGCGGGTGGGTCCGTCCACCGTCACGCGGCCCAGCTCTCCGGCCCAGGAGCTGAGGCGCACGAAGGCGTGGTTGACCCGGTCGGCAACCCAGCACTCCTTGTCCGCGGTGACAGACACGGCGATGGGGTCGTTCAACAGGCCGTCCTCGGTGGCGGCGACGAAGCCCAGGTCCAGGTCGAGCCTGACCACCCGGTCCCCCGAATAGTCGGCAATCCACAGGGCGTCCACCCCGGGGAAGAGGGACACGTCGGTGGGCCGGGTGACGAACTCGTAGAAACCCGCGGTGTTCCCCTCGGAGTCCAGCATGACGATGCGGTCGTTCATCTTGTCGGCCACGTATTCCGTGGTATTGACCGGGGGTTGATGTTGTCCGCCGTCGGCGGGGGTGTCGCAACCGAGGGCGAGGAGAATCGCCGCGAGCGGCGTCAGGAAGGCGAGAAGCATTGAGCGTTTCATGTCATTTCCTCGGGCTAGATTAAGAGCCCCAATGTGAAGAGATGGGTGGCGTCGAGGTCGCCGTAGTCTGCGTAGGCGTAGTCCAGATTCAAGAGCACCGATTCCCACAGGGCGAACTGGAAGCCGACGCCGAAGGAGAAGGTGGCCGTGTCGTGCCCCAGCCGGTAACCGCCCCGGAAGCTCACCAGGTCGAACATGGTGTACTCGAGGCCGAAGGCCCCGTAGGGTTTGGCGTAAACGGGATAGACCCCGTCGGCGAAGAGGGTGACCCGGTGCCGGGGCAGGTCGAGGACGTCTCCGGCGGCGCCCAGGCGCAGCGTGACGGGGAGAGGGCTCTCCAGGCTCACGTACTTGACGTCGGGCCCGAGGTTGGCGGCGGTGAAACCGAGGCGGAGGGCGTTCAGGGGCTGGTACGAGAGCCCCAGGTCGAAGGCGACGGTCGAGGTGTTGACGTCGTCAATGCGCGAGTAGATGTAGTTCACCGTCGCCCCGGCGCCGAAGCCCTGGAAGAGCTCGATCCCGTAGGACACGCCGGCCGCCAGGTCCGCCGCGGGAAACTCCGCCGTTGGCACGCCGTACTCATCGTAGCCCTGCAGGGTGCCGTAGGAGATGTAGCGGGCAGCGACGGCGATGCTCCCGGCCTCGCCCCCTGCCACAGGGAAGGCGTAGGCGCCGAACTCGAAGGTGAGGTCGGCCAGGTACTCGTCGTGGGTGAAGGTGACGGCGTGGCGGCGGTTCTTCGATAAAAGCGCCGGGTTGAGAACCGCGGCCTCGGCATCCCGGGCGTCGGCGACGAAGGCTTCCCCGAGCGCCAGGGACCGCGCCCCGACCCCGAGCCGAAGGAAGGGAAAGCAGGCCGTTCCGGCGTCCTCTTCGGCGGCCATCGCGGCCACCGCCGTCAGCAGTACCACAAAAATCAACCAGCGGGTTTTCATCAGAACCTCCCGGGCGTCCACATCCCTATTATAGGAGATAATCGTTCCCGAGACCAGGGTCAAAAGGCTCGCCTTAAAAGGCGCGCCTTAGCCGGCGACGAGCTCCCAGAAGCGGTCGCCGTAGATGATCCAGACCGCGCCGAGGCGGATGAGGACCGGCAGCAGGGCCAGGGATAGCGACTGGGCGACGCCCAGGTGCAGGCCGCGGTGGGCCCCCAGGGTCAGGTAGACCAGGCTCAGGGCCAGAACCAGGAGCGGTCCGAAGACGGGGATGAAAAGGACGATGTAGGCCGTGGCGCCGTAGGCCGCGACGCGCAGGATGTCCCGGAAGGAGAGCCTGCGCTGGTACAGCCGCCCCAGGCCGAAGAGGGCGGCGGCGTCGAGGAGGAGGAGCCCGGCCAGCCCCGGCGCGTTGAGCGCGACGTACCAGGGGAAGGGCCCGCCCCCGACGAGCCAGGTCATCCCGGTAGTCAAAAGCGCCGATACGAGAAGAATGATTCCGGCGTAGAGGTAGGCGTACCAGGCGCCCCGCCCGTGCGGCATTCCGCCGAAGAATTTTTCCGGCCCGTGGAGAACGCCCCAGAATATTTTAAAGAAACCGCCCGCGCTCCTCCTGCGTTCCCAGAGGGCCGCCGGGTTATCGCTGCCCGCCCCCGCGCAGACCGCGCATACCCCGTCTACGCCCGCCGAGACGCACTCGGCGCACAGAAAATCCCCGCAGTGCCGGCATCCGGCGACGGCGGGGCGATCGGTATGGTTCACGCAGTGCCCGGGCAGCGACCGGGTGCCGCTCAACGGGTCTTGGTCGGGACGCCGGCCTTGGCGGAGGGCTTGGCCGGTTTCGACTTCGACTTCGCGTACGTCGCGATGAACTCCTCGACCATGTTCCGAGCAACGTCGTCGGAGTGCTGCGCTGGTGGCGACTTCATAAAGTAGGCAGACGGTCCTTCCAGGACGCCTCCCACACCGGCGTCCAGGGCCAGCTTGGCGCAGCGGACGGCGTCAATGACCACGCCGGCGGAATTGGGCGAATCCCAGACCTCCAGCTTGAGCTCCAGGTTGAGGGGCACCGAGCCGAAGGCCTCGCCCTCGAGGCGGATGTGGGCCCACTTCCGGTCCTTGAGCCAGGGGACGTAGTCCGAGGGGCCGATGTGGATGTTGTCGTCGCCGGGGTGTTGGGAGATGTTGCTGGTCACCGACTGGGTCTTGGAGATGCGCTTGCTCTCGAGGCGCTCCCGCTCGAGCATGTTGAGGAAATCGGAGTTGCCCCCGACGTTGAGCTGGCTGGTACGCTTGAGCAACACCCCGCGGTCCTCGAAGAGCTTGGCCAGGATGCGGTGGATGATGGTGGCCCCGACCTGGCTCTTCACGTCGTCGCCGATGAGGGGGAGCCCCTTGGAGGCGAAGCGTGTGTGCCACTCGCCGGTGGAGGCGATGAATACCGGCACGCAGTTGACGACGGCCACGTCGGCCTTCAGGGCCTCGTTGATGTAGAAGCGGGTGGCCTTCTCGCTGCCCACGGGGAGGTAGTTGAGCAAAATTTCGGCGCCCGATTCCCTCAGCGTCGCGGCGACGTCCACCGGCTCGCCCGTGGCCAGGGGGACGATGTCGCGGAGGTACTTCCCGATGCCGTCGAGGAGGGGGCCTTGCTGGACCTGGGTTCCCAGGGTGGGGGGGTCGGTGAAGCGGAAGGTGTTGTTGGGCGGGGCGAAGATGGCCTCGGAGAGGTCGCGGCCGACCTTGTCGGCGTTCACGTCGAAGGCGGCGACGAAGCGGATGTCCCGGACGTGGTATCCGCCCAGGTTGACGTGCATCAGGCCCGGCACCAGCGCGTCGTCCAACGCTTCCCGGTAGAACCAGACGCCCTGGATGAGGGAGCTGGCGCAATTGCCCACCCCGACAACGGCAACTCTGACCTCGCCGGCCATCAGGGCGCACCCCCTTGTGCTGCGATAAAAAGGTACACTAAACCGGGATCACTCCCCGCCCTTCGCGTCGGTCTCCGACAGCCTCGCCAGGGTGTACGCGAGGCGGCGGATGGCGGTGCAGAATGTCCCCACCGCGAGGATAATAACACAAATCTTGAGCACAGTATAACCCGCGAACCCGCCGATCAAAAGGAGCACCATCCGCTCCGGTCGCTCCCAGAACCCGACCCTGCACTCCAGGGCGAGGCTCTCGGCGCGGGCCTTGGCGTAGCTGACGGTGAGCGAGCCGACCAGGGCCGCCAGGGTGAACGCCAGATAGAGTAAATCCCCCCGCTGGGCCGTGAGGTACGCGACGCCCGCCAGGACCGCCCCGTCCGCCCAGCGGTCGGTGAAGCTGTCCAGGTAGGCCCCGCGCTTGGATTCCAGACCGCGCAGCCGGGCCACCTGCCCGTCGGTCATGTCGAAGAATCCGGCGAGCAACAGAAGCCATGCGGCGCCCGGGAGAGCGCCCAGGGCGAAGAGGAATCCGGCGCCCAGGCTCGCCAGAAGGCCGCAGAGCGTCAGGGCCGACGGCGAGACCTTCAGCCCGGCCAGGAGCCGCGCCGGCCACCCGAAGAGGAACCGAAAGGCCCCCCTCAGCCATTCCCGCCAGAATACCATTCCGCCTAGAAGAGCTTGGCGATCAGATCGGCGGTGCGGCAGGAGTAGCCCCACTCGTTATCGTACCAGCTCAGGACCTTGGCGAAGGTGCCGTAGCTCTTGGTGTATTCGGCGTCGAAGATGGAGCTGGCGGGGTTGCCGATGAAATCGCTGGAGACGAGGGGCTCCTCGCAGTAAACGAGGATGCCCTTGAGGGGGCCCTGTGCGGCCGCCCTGACCGCGCCGTTTATCTCGTCGGCCGTGGCCTCGCGCTTCAAACAAACGACGAGGTCCACCAACGACACGTCGGGGGTGGGAACCCGGACGGAGATGCCGTCGAGCTTCCCGGCCAGATCGGGCAGAACCAGGCCCACCGCATTGGCGGCGCCGGTGGTGGTGGGGATCATGTTCATCGCCGCCGCCCGCGCCCGCCGCAGGTCCTTGTGCGGCAGGTCGAGGATGCGCTGGTCGTTGGTGTAGGAATGGATGGTGGTCATCAGGCCGTGCTCGATCCCGAAGGACTCGTGGAGCACCTTGGCCACGGGGGCCAGGCAGTTGGTGGTGCAGCTCGCGTTGGAGATGATGTGGTGCTTTTTGGGGTCGTAGGCGTCGAAGTTGACGCCGAGGACGACGGTGATGTCCGGTTCCTTGCCGGGGGCGCTGATGACGACCTTTTTGGCGCCGGCCTGGAGGTGTTTACCGGCCCCGGCCCGGTCGCGGAAGAGGCCGGTGGATTCCAGCACCACGTCCACGCCCAACTCGCGCCAGGGCAGTTTCGCCGGGTCCCGCTCCGAGAGCACCCGGATCCGGTCGCCGTCCACCACCAGATAATCCCCGTCTATCGAAACGTCGGCGGAGTAGGTGCCGTGGATCGAATCGTGCTTCAACAGGTGCGCCAGCGTACCGGGGTCGGTGATGTCGTTTATGGCGACTATCTGGTAATCGTACCGGCCCCGGGCGTAGCGCAGGAGCGTGCGCCCGATCCGCCCGAACCCGTTGATGCCGACTTTCATAAATTTCCCCCTTCAGCGTCGAACCTCGGCCGTCCGTCCGAGGAGACCTTCGGCGCCCGTTAAAAGATCCGTGGAGCGCAGCCGGAGATCGAAGTGGTATTCGATCAGCGAAAGCGAGACCCTGAGCGCGCCCGAGAGAACGTCGGCGTCGTGGCGGCCCTTGAGAACCGCCCGGCGCTCTATCCCTTCGAGGAGCCGGACGCCGCCCGCGTTGAGCGGCAGGTGCCCCTCACGCCGGTGCCCGCGGCACAAAACGCGGCCGCCCGCCACGTCCACCGCCGCCCCGCCGGTCAGGTTGTCGTCGCAGGCGGCGCAACGGGAGAAATCGGGCCACAGCCCCTGGGCCTTTAGCAGGCTCTTGAAAAAGAACAGTGATGCCGGGCGGGGGTCTATGCCGCCCTCGAGCAGTTCGAGCGCGGTCCGCAGGAGCTGGTAGCAATCCTCGCCCGCGGCCAGGGCCACCTCGGCCAGTGTGCCGGCGTGGAGGAAGAGCCGCCAGTCGCTCCCGATGCGGGGGGCGCCCGAAAGAACGTGCGCCTCGGAGAGGAAGTCGAGCTCGCGGCCCTCCTTCCGGTAAACGAGAGCCTCGATGACCCGGTAGGCCACCGTGCCGCCGGCCAGACGGCTCTTGGGCCGGCGGGCCCCCTTGGCCACGGCGCGGATGACCCCCAGCTTCGGCGTGAGGAGGGTGACTATTTTTTCCGTGTCGCCCAGGGGGCGGGCCGCCAAGACGAGGGCCTCGGTCTTAAAGAGCGGCATGCCGAACCTGGTCGTTCCCGGCTGGGGGTGGAAATGAAAGAATCCTACCGGCTCTTCGCCCGGGGAGCCGGACGATTCCGGCCGACCCGTTGTCGGTGAATCCGGTGGTCGGTTGGTGCCGGGAAGGAGACTTGAACTCCTACAGGGTTTCCCCCACATGGCCCTCAACCATGCGCGTCTGCCAGTTCCGCCACCCCGGCACCGGTGGTGAGCTACGGCTGCGCTGTCGCAGACACGGCTGGGTGAGTATAGTCAAGGGGGTTTTGCTAGTCAACCCTCCGGTGGCCCGGGACCGCCCTTGCGGGCCCGTCGAAAAAGGGTTATTCTGGGGGGTGTCAGAAATCCCTTTTCCGAGCAGGAACCGTGGCGGTATTCATCTGCGGCAAATGCGGTCACGAGACCGAGGACGTGCGCTGCTGCCCGAAGGTCTGCCCCAAGTGCGGCGCCCCGCGTGAGGCGCTGAAGAAGGAGTAGCGGGCGCTTCGGGCGGCGTTCAGGGAGGTAACAAAATGCACGGCGTTTGCCATTTCGATATCCCGACGAAGAACCCCGCAAAGCTCGCCCCCTTCTACCGGGACGTATTCGGGTGGAAGACGGAAGTCAGCCAAGGTTACCACATGTTCCGCCCCCCGAACAGCATCACCGGCGGCCTGGACACGAAAATCGTCGCGCCGGTCATCTACGTCGAGGTGGCGGACATCACCGCCAAGCTGGGCGAGGTGGAACGGGCCGGGGGTAAAACCGTCACCCCCAGGACCCACATCGGTGAGGGCTTCGGCTACTACGCCTATTTCGCCGACACCGAGGGAAACGTCATCGGCCTGTGGAGCCAACATTAGGGGGAGGGTGATGCTCGAAACCGGAGGTTTCTGCGGAATAGACTGCGACACCTGCCCCGCCCTCCTGGCCACCCGCAAGGGGGACGAGGCGGCTCTGGCGGCGGTCGCCGCCGAATGGTCGAAGATGTACGGGGCGGACATTCCGCCCGAGAGCATCCCCTGCGCCGGCTGCTTTGCCCGGCCCCCGGAGCCCACGGGTTGCCACGCCCACGAGTGCGGCATTCGGGCCTGCGCGTTACAAAGAGGCGTGGACACCTGCGCCGAGTGCCCCGACTACGCCTGCGACCGGCTCGCCGAATTCTTCGCGGTTGCCCCCGAGGCCCAGGCCAACCTGGATGCCCGCCGGAAGGGTTAGTTTCCGCGGCGGCGCGGCTCCGGGCGGGGGCGGTGATAAGAATGACGCCGTATCGCAGCCATCGTTGATCGGTGCGATTCTGGGCGGGGGACGGTGATTCATGCTGGAGCGCGGCGGATTCTGCGGTCTGGACTGCGACGCCTGCCCTTCCCTGGCCGTCGGCGGGAAGGACTACGGGGCGGGGACGATTCCCTGCGGCGGCTGCTTCGCCGGGCCGTCGGACGCGCCGGGGTGCTCCTTCGAGGATTGCCGGATTCGGTCCTGCGCTCTGGAAAGGGGCGTGCCGACCTGCGCCGAGTGCGACCGGTACGTCTGCGGGATTCTCGACGAGTTCTTCCGCTCCTTCCCCGGCGGCGACGGGGCGAGGAAAAACCTGGACTCCCGCCGGAAGGCCTGACGGTCCCCGTTTTTTTAAAAACGCCAACCGACCCGGGGGGTCGGTTTTTTAATCCTCGATCGGTATCAATCCTTCAGGTGCGTCACCGACAATTCGAGGAGCTCGAGCCACTGCCCGAAGAGCACATCGGGGTCCAGCTCGTTCCCGCCGTAGAGGTGGGCCAGGGCCAGCCCCGAGGTGACGGCCAGCGTCAGATCGGAAAGCGCCTTGGCCCGCCGGAGCGGTATGCCGGGAAAGGTCCGCTGGAGGGCGCTCACCAGCAGCGCGCGGAGTTGGTGGTGCCCCCGGACCAGGGCGTCCTTGGCCGTACCGCCGAAGCGGGAGTCCAGGAGGAACTCGACGGTACGCGCCCGGCTCCCGGCGTAACCGGCGAAATCGCTGAAAACGGCGTAGCCGAAGGCCACCATGCCTTCCACCCCATCGGCCGCGGTCTCGAGGGCCCGCTCGAAGCGCCGGGCCAGATCGGCCGCCTCGAGCTGCCACAGCGCCCGGAGGAGGTCGTCCTTGCCCCGGAAATGGTCGTACACCGACGCGGGCGCCAGACCGCCGGCCCGGGCGATGTCGCGCATCCGGAGCTCGCCCACCGACCGGTGCTCCAGGAGCCCCCGGGCGGCGCCCAGAATCCGCATCTGGGTCTCGGTGAGGGGTTTTTCGGTCATATCTGACACCTGCCGTCGGGATGGCGGAGCGCTTTGAATGCGGAGCGATCAGTAGAAGGCAAGGGGTTTAAACCCCTCGTCTCATTCATCAGTCGTAGATGTCCACACCTGTGCCCTGGGTTTCGGGAAGCATGTAGCGGCGCATGATGTCGGCGATGGGGATGCGGGGGATGGTGAACTCGGAGAGATTGATGAAACTGGTGAAAAGGGAGAGCAGCGAAAAGCCGGTGTCCACGACGCGGATTTTCATCGTCATGCGCTGGTTCTTCAGGTCCATCGTGACCAGGTCCGGCTGCTTCTGAAACCCGCCCAACAGGCCGCGGACCTGGGTGATCGAGGGATTGGTGCCCTCGGGGTCCAGGAAGAGGAGCATCTTATCCAGCACCTCTTTGCCGATCCGGGTGATGTTGACGGACCCCTCCACGTCGAACCGGGTGATGATGTCGGATAAATCCGCGCCGCTCCCGCTCAGGCGGAGGTCTCCGTTGATCTCCGCGCCTTCCGTCGGCTCGACGCCCTCGATGAGGTAGCCCACGTTCACGTCGCTGAACTCGAGCTGGAGGCTGAAGCTCGGGACCACGTCGGTCAACAGGATGTTGAGCCTGCCCACCAGGCTGCCGCCCAGAGCCTTTGCCGCCAGGCGCCAGATGTGCAACCCGCCGCCGGTGACGCCCCAGGTGAGCTCGAGGTCGTTCGCCCGCATCTCGGGCATCTGCCCCCCGGCGATGCGGACCTCGCCGATGGTCAGATCGGGGGGCGGGGTGAAGGGGGCCAGGAGCTCGTACCGGCGCTCGCCGAAGGGTGACGGGTGTTCCTCGGTCCTCCCGGGCAGCGGGAGGGGCGCGCTGAGGACGACCTTGTTGTCAATCGGCAGCTCCCCCTCGATGCCGGTGACGGAGAGGACGCCCCCCTGCCTGAAGTTTATCTGGTGGAACCGGAGCCGCCCGGTGATCCGCATCGGTTTCGGTCCCTGCACCGGACCGCGCAGGGCGAGCTCCAGCCCCACCTGGCCTTCCACGTCAACCATCCCCGCGCAGGCCTTCATGGGCTCCCCGATCCGTCCCACCCTCCCCTGCAGGTCGAGAGCCGCGGTGGGCGTCCCGAAAAGGTCGGAGACCGCCCCGTTTCCGGTGAGGCTGAAGTCCAGCGAGTCAACTCCGGCCTCGATTTTTTCCAACTGGATTTCTTCCAGTCCCCTCAGGCGGCCCTTGAAAACCAGTGTCACCCCCTGCACGGGCACGGGCAGGTCGGTGAGAACGACATCGGCGACGGTGGCGTCCAGCTCCAGGTCCCCGTCGCCGGAGTCGAAATCGAGGGCGAGGTCGGCGTTGATGCCGTCGGCACCCCCCTGGGGGAGGCCGATCGAGACGTCGGTCAGCTCGAGGGCGAGGTGAGTCCGGAGCGAGCGGGCCAGGGTCAGGGGGTCGGGGTCGTCCAGCGCGCCCGGCGCCACCTCGACCCATCCCCGGATGCGGGCTGTTCCGACGGGCTTCACCGGCGGCAGCTCGACCATCCCGGGCGGGATCAGGCCGAGCGCCCGGTCGAGATTTATCACGAACTCGTCGAACCTGACGGAGGCTCCCCCCCGGCCGAAGTCGTTCACCCTGGCGTCGCCGCGCCAGTGGAGCGCGTCGCCCAGGTCCACCTTCATCCCTACGAGGGTGACGTTTCCGCCCTTCAGATCGGCCGCCAGCGATCCTTCGAGGGAAACGTCGTCGAGCGACACGGGGCCGGGAAGCCCCGCGCCCGCCAATCGCACCGTCCCCAGATTCAACCGCAGCCCCTCGGCGGTGAAGCTGCCCCTCGTCAGATCGGCGGAAAACGTCCCGCTGACGGCGAGGTCTGTCGCCAGGAGGGGACCGGGCTCACCCAGGCTCGACAGGTGACCGGCCCTGAAATCCACCTCGAGCCCCGTGGCGGAAAGGCCGGTCAGGTCCACCGTTCCGTTCGCGGAGAGCGCCAGGTCGCCCGCCGAGTAGGGTCCCTGCTCGGCGCTCAGGATGGAGAGGTCCGCCGCCAGGTCCACCACGGGTCTCGGGTCGTCGAGTTCCACTTCGGTGTGCAGGACGACTTTGCCGTTCAGGCCCACCACGCGGGCCGGCCCGGTGGGGAGCGCCATCCCGCCCTCGACTTGGGCGAGGTCGAGCTCGGCCTCGACGCCGGCCCACCGGGGCGCGAAGGACTCGTCCAGGCGCACGTCCAGGCCCACCGTGCCGGAGACACCGCCCGCGGCCCCGATATTCGGCAGAATGGTGGAAAGGTCCCGGACCAGGGGACCCAGCTCGGCCTTCTCCAGATCGAGCTTCACGACCGCCCGGGGCTCTCCGCTCAGCGTCGCCGTCACCTCCAGCCCCAGGGCGAGGTAGTCGCCCAGGGTCAGCCGTCCCCCGGTGAGGTTGACGCCCAGCGCCGTCAGGTCGGCGTCGAAGGCGCCCCGCAGGACGAGCTCCCCCGCGGGGGCGAACTCCAGGGGGGCGGAGATGTTTATCCCCGAGGCGGCGACGTAGAAACCGCCCGAGACCGCCGTGGCCTCGAGCGGGTCACCGGGGACGGTGAGGTCCAGGTTCAGGCTCAGCTCATCTATGCGCCCCGCGGCTGAGGGGTTTCCCGCCGGGCCCAGGCGCAGGCTCGCGGGACCTGGCTCTTTCCTGATATTCAGGCACACGGGGCCGGGATTCCCGGTGTCGAACCCGTCTAGGATTAGCGACAGGCCCCCGAGGCTGGCCGCGATGTCGTCCGAGACCGTGACGTCCAGCTCCTGGACGGACAGGCGCCTGAGCCGGACGTCCACCGGAAGGGAGTCCCAGGTGAAGGGCGGTTTCTCCTCTTCGCTGGGCGCGACCAGGTGCTCGACGTTCCAGCCCAGGCCTGGAATCTCGATCAGGTTGACTTTCACGCCCCGGGCCTCGACCACGTCCAGGCTTATCCGGTTGTCGATGAGGAGCTTCCCCAGATCGTAGTGGAGGACGAACTCGTCGAGCCGCACGGCCGGCGCACGGTCGAACTCCTCGCTGGAGAGGATCACGAGGTCCCGCACCACCAGGCCGGTCAGGGGCGAGATGAACACGGGGCCGACGGACACCTCGCCCTGGAGGCTTTCGTTGACCAGCCCCAGCACCAGCCCCTTGAGCTTCTCCTCGGGGTAGAGGAGACGGAAGACTCCGGTGGCGACGACGACGAGGGTCGCCACCCCGGCGAGGATGCCGACGAGAATCTGGGCCGTCCAGCGGCCTATGGCAATAGTGGTCTTTGACACCCGTTCGCCGTCCCGCGCCGTTTTCCCCTCGGCCGCATTCACGACTCTGTATTGTACCTGATTTGATACAACGGAGAAAACGTGCCCGAGGTGTGTAAACCTGCAATGGCTGGATGGATGGCGACGCGGTCCTTGTCCCTGCAGGCCGGCGGTCCCCATCCGCCGCCGTCCGGGAAACCGGTCACCTCCTCTCCGGACCCGAGGCTGGCGCCGGGGTCCCCTTTTTGCTATATTGACACCGTGCATCCGACGCCGGAGGCTCCGTTGCGGGTAACCCTCCTCCTGCTCCTCTTCTTCTGCGCATCCTGGGCCATGCCCGGCATGCCGGCGGAGCTCTACGAATACTACGGGCTCACCCAGCCGTACACCTTCGCCGAGCCGGAGCGCCCCGACGGCGTGGACCGGCCCTCCCCGGTTCCCCCCGCGTCCAACCTCACCGTCCGGCCCCTCGTCCTGTTGGTGGATTTCGACGACCGGCCGGCGGACAAGGACATCCACCCGCCGCTGGAGTACGGGAAGATAATTTTCCGCCGCAACCAGGAGCCGGGCACCTTCACCGACTACTGGGACGAGGTGACCGGCAGCCGGGTGCGGATCGTGGGCGACGAGGAAACCGACATAGATTCGGCCTGGATCCGGGTCAGCGGAACCTACGATCCCACCGACGAGGACCTGGATTACGGCTTCTTCACCGACGGGGAGTACGGTTTCGGCGACTACCCGCGCAACTCCCAGGGGATGGTGCGCTACGCCCTGGTGGCCGCGGACCCCCGGATCAACTTCGCCGATTACGACAACGACGGCCCCGACGGCATACCCCGGTCCGCCGATCCCGAACACTCCGACGACG
>DATKYS010000142.1 GCA_035528375.1 bacterium | reverse complement strand
GTAGCCCTCACCCTTAGTCCCTCTCCCACAGGGAGAGGGAAACCGCCCCACCCCTCACCCTAGCCCGTCGGCGAGCCTCTCCCTTAAAGGGAGAGGGGGAAGCTACGTCCGGCAACTGCGGATGCGGGCGACCGTGGACGGTCGGCCCTACGTCAAATTGCCGTTGTCCGTAAATATAGGGTGGGGGATTTATACGCAATTCCCCCCGTCCTCTTGGGAACGCGCCGTCCGACCGGCGCGTTTTATTACCGGGCGACCCTTGCCACGGGGCGCTCGTGGACGTACTATCAGTTTGATTCGCCTTCTTCGGAGTGTGGATGTACTGCTTCCACTGCGGCTCCCGGGTGGACGAGAACGCGGACTTCTGCCACAACTGCGGCCAGCCCATCGCGCAGGTGCAGATCCAGACGTCGCCCATGGAGAAGCTCGACGCCGACGGAATCCCCGAGTACATCGGCAAGTACAAAATCCGCCGGCGGATCGGCATCGGCGGGATGGGCATCGTCTACGAGGCCTACGACGAGAACCTGAAGCGCAACGTGGCCGTCAAGGTCCTGCCCTCGCGGCTTTCCCAGCGTCCGGGGTACGCCGAGCGGTTCCTGGCCGAGGCCCACCGCGCCGCCGAGCTCGAGCACCCCAACATCGTCATGATCCACGACGTGGGCACCGACGCCGGGCGCAGCTACTTCGTGATGAACCTCCTCGCGGGCGAGAGCCTGGAGCACCTGATCGCCAAATCGGCCGTCTCCACCAAGGACGGCCTTCAGTACGTCATCCAGCTCGTCCGGGCGCTCGGGTTCGCCCACTCGCGGGGGGTGGTCCACTGCGACGTGAAGCCGGGCAACGTGCTCATCGGATCCGACGGCCACGTCACCCTTCTGGACTTCGGCATCGCCAAGACGGCCGCCATCCAGGAGAACACGGCCATCGGCACGCCGGAGTACATGAGCCCGGAGCAGTGCCAGGGGCACAACGTGGACGCCCGCTCCGACATCTACTCCATGGGCATCCTCATGTACAAGCTCTTCACCCGGCGCCTGCCCTTCACCGCCGACAAGAAGATAGCCGTCGCCTTCAAGCAGATAAACGAGCCGCCCATCCCGCCCCGGATGCTCAACTCGGACATCCCCGAGTGGCTCGAGAAGATAATGCTCAAGTGCCTGGAGAAGAACCCGGAGGATCGCTACCAGACGACCTCGGAGCTGGCGAACGAGATGGACGCGGGCCTGCGCGTCATCTACGCCGAGGAGAAGGACCGGCGGCTGCGGGGGGAAAAGGAGGTTCTGGGCCCGGGGGAGAAGTGGCGCTACCGGAAGCGGCTCGTGGTGGGGATTTTCCTGGGCGCGCTGGGGCTCGGCGCCCTCGTCTGGGGGACCATCGCCACCATCAACTGGTTCGAGCTGCAGAACAACGAGGGGGACGAGAACCAGATCATTGCCGGGTCGGAGTACACCGTGGCCGAGAACGAGGTCATCATAAACATCATCAGCCGCCCGACCGAGGCCACCGTCTTTATCAACGACCGCCGCTTCGGCAACACCCCCCTGAAGACCCGCCTCCAGCGCGGCCGGTCCTACACACTCCGCTTCGAGAAGTACGAGTACAACACCCTGGAAACCGAGTTCACCCCCGGCGAGGGCGACATCGTCTCCTTCGAGGTGGAGCTCAACGTGTCCACCTACGGCTGGCTGAACCTGGTGGGCCCGGAGGGCGCCGACGTCTGGATTGACGATATCTACATCGGCAAGCTGCCCAAGGGCAGGCTCCAGCTCCTGTCGGGCGAGCACAAGCTGAAGGTGGCCACCCAGGGCGGGCTCATAAGCCGCGAGTTCTACGTGCCCAAGGACAGGGTGGTGACCATCATCGCCGGCGCCGACAGCACATCCAAGCCGCCCGCCGAGGTCGGCGAGCTCATGGACATCGAGCAGGCCGAGGACATCCTGATGGGCGGCGGTGGAGATTAGCCGGCGCGGGGTGAGGGTTGGAGTAGGGAACGTGATAGCGGCGGCCCGCAGTTTCCCTCTCCCTGTGGGAGAGGGTTAGGGTGAGGGCTGCCTTATTAAAAAAAGGGCCGACCTGAACGGCGCGCCGTCGGTCGGCCCCTACGTCATCGCAAGCGGCGGGGAAAGGATTTGCTTCGCATAGCTCGCTTCGCTCGGTTCTCCGCCCTACGAATACCTAAGATGTAGGGCGGCCCCTCTGCGGGCCGCCGCGATTAACAAAGCGGCGGGGAAAGGATTTGCTTCGCATAGCTCGCTTCGCTCGGTTCCCCGCCCTACATTTATGGACAATGACGATTTGACGTAGGGGCGACCGGTAGGACGAGTCCTCCACGGTCGCCCGCGGGCCTAAAGGTCGGCCCCTACGTCGTCGCAAACCACGGAGCGTGCCCGGCGTGAATTGAACGAAAAAAACGGGACGCCCCGCCCCCGCCCCGCGTATGCAAAGTGCCGGCTCACGGCGGGTCGTAGCCCGATCCCCCCCACGGGTTGCACCGCAGCACCCGCCAGATCGCCTTCCCCAGCCCCTTCAACAGTCCGTATTTCCTCAGTGCCAGCACGGCGTACTCGCTGCAGGTGGGTTCGAAGCGGCACGTGGGTGGGAAGAGCGGCGAGATGAAACGCCGGTAGAGCCAAATCACCCCGACGAAAGGCGCGATGAGCACCCTCCGCAGGGTGGGGACCTCCGTGTTTGGCGGCGGTAACACGCTGGAATTTTTGGGATTGTCAGCCGTCACTGCGTGATTATACAATAGGCTTCCACATGGGGGATTGGCCCCCGACCATGAGACTTCTCCCGCCGCTTCTGTTCGCCGCCGCCCTGAGCCTCTCCTGCGAGGGCGGCCCCTCGGAGCCGGTGAGCTTCCTCCCCGAGCTGCGCTTCGAGGTCCCGGGGCCGGAGTCGGCGCCGCCCGCCGACGAGGTCCGCGCCCGGCCCATCGTCTGGGAAATCGAGCCCCTGCGCACCCACGGCGGGATGAGCCCCCAGATGCTCACGGGCGTGGACCGCCTGATGCAGGAGCACGCCGCCGAGCTGACAGGCATCCACGCCGCCAGGCTCCACGCCGACCCCCTCTCCTCCGGGATCATCACCGCCAACCTGACCACCGAGTCCGGGGTGCTCCTCTTCCTCTCGCTGGAGGACAACACCACCGGCGACGAGGCGCTGGCGACGCAGATGCTCTCCCGGATGCAGGAGTGGGACTGGCCTTCTTCCGGGCGCGACGTCTTCCGCGTCCACCTGTACCTGCGCCGCGGGGAGGGGGCCGGGTTCCTCACCGCCGGTTCCCGGGAACTGCGGCCGCTGCCGGAGATTCCCCCGCCGCCCGTCGAGGAGGAGAAACCCGGGGAGACCGCCCCCGACCGCATGGCGCAATCCGAGGAGTCGCGCTCGGCGATTCCCTGACCTTCGAGGAGTTATATGCACGTCCGGTTGGCCCTTTTCATCGTCCTTCTCGTCCTCCCCGCCGCGATTCTGGCCGACGAGTACGAGGTGTACGTCGGCGGCCCGGACTCGGGGCTGGACCTCGTCTACCGCGACGGCAAGTTCGTCTGCGGCTGGCCCGGCGGGGTACTGTGGACGCGGGAGTTCATCCCCTTCGAGGGCTGCTGCAACGAGATACTCTTGATTCCCCTGCCCCACGCCGACGCGGAGGTGATTTCGGCCGCCGAGTCCCGCCTGACCGAGTTCGGCGATATCTACGAGACGATGGAGGCGGTGGAGCTGGAGGCGGTCCACGACCCCGGCGCCGTGGTCTGGGTGGTGCGGGCCGAGCCCGCCATATCTCCCGAGAGCATCCTGCGGATGGCCCAGTACCTGCGCGCCAAGGCGGGGCTCGTCCGGGAGGGCTGGCTGGGCTTCGTCTCCGACCGTGGACTGGCGCTCACCGGCTGGGGCGCGCTCTTCGTGGAAATCGAGGACGGGACGCTGACGGGCGCCGAGTACCAGCCCTACGACTACTCCCCGAACTCACAGCTCCGGGAGTGGGGCGTCATCGGCCCCGATGAGGAGTACAGCGACCACCCCGAGGCGAACGGCATCGCCGAGTGGCTCACGGCCGACGGTATCTCGCCCATCGTGGAGGGCACCTTCACCCTGGGCTACGCGGTCAAGTTCGAGTAAGGGGTACAGGCGATGCGCCGAGTTCTCACCGTTTTAGCCGGGATTGTGGTCGCCGCGCTGGCGCTGACGCTCACCGCCTGCACCCTCACCCACCTCACCTTCTATATCGGCGGGCCGGACTACGGCCTGGACCTCGTGGTCAGCCACTCCGGTCTGGTGGATAGCGCGCCGGGGGGTTGCCTCTGGGACGCCGGGCGCATAGTGTACGCCGCGGACCCGTACATGGTGATTCTGTCGCCCTTCGCCGGGGCCGACCCCGGGTACGTGGGATTCGTCCGCTCGCTAATCGAGGACCACCCGCACTTCGAGGAACAGGTCCCCTGGTTCGAGCCCGAGCAAGTCCACGACCCCGGGGCGGTGGCCTGGATAGAATCCTGCGAGTGGTACGTGGACGAACGGGAGCTCTACGCCGCGGCGCAGTACCTGCGCGGCCGGGGACCCGCCGTGCGCGAGGCCTGGGACGAGGTCGTCACAGACCGGGCGCTGGCCGTCACCGGCTGGGGGGCGCTCCTGGTCGCCGTGGTGGACGGCGCCTTCACCGGCGTGGAGTACCAGCCCGCGGACTCCCGAGCCCGCCTGAAGCTGGAGGACTTGTGGCATCTCATGGAGCCCGGCGACGAGTACGCCGACCACCCCGAGGCGAACGGCCGGGTCGAGGCGGCGCTCCTGGACGAGAACCCGCCTACCCTCAAGGGCACCTACACCCTGGGCGTGGCGTTCCGGTTCTATTAGCGAAAAATCTTCCGAGGGGGCGCGGGGTGGTATAATCGCCCTGCAATCTTTACGTTCTTCACACTTTTGAATTTTGTTCAATACAGATAAATCTATGCTATACTCCTTTTAAGAATTAAACTGGATGGAAAGGTGAAGGAACCATGTCCACGAAAACACGTGAACATCTAGTAAGCTCAGTGATTATCAATCCGCACGGTGAACAGTCGTTCGTTCCCGGATTGGATTTAACCCTCACCGGTACGTTCTTTGCCTACAAAGGGACGGATGATGGGAAGGTGGCTTTCTTCGTGATGTATAACCCGGACCTTGATGCCGAAGGCCGGAAGGATTTGGCTGATTTCTTCGAAAAACTTTCGAAAGATATTCTGAAGAATACTGAGAGCAAGTAATCATGGAATTTGCGGATTGGCTTGGTCTAGCCACTGCAATATGTGCTGCTGTCGCCGCCGTATTTTCGGCACGTGCCGCCTCTAAAACCGCTAAAGCTACTAAAGACTTGGCTGAAACGGCTAAAATTCAGACACAACTGTATAAATATGAGTATATAGACCGTGGTATAACCCCAGATGAGAAAGAGTTGCGTCGCCGAACCGCTGATAATTTATGACATACTCCGCTTTTTGAGATAAAGCAGGGGTTATTGGCCCCTGTTTTTCGTAAACTTGCTTGGATAATACTATGCTCGAAAAACTCGACAGGCTCATGGCGCGCTACGACGAGCTCTCCAAAGAGCTCGCCGACCCGCACGTGTACTCCGACCGCCGCCGGGCGGCCCAACTCGGCCGCGAGCAGGCCCAGCTACAGCCCATCGCCGACCTATACCCCCGCTACAGCGACCTCGTCCGGCAGATTGCCGATGACGAGGGCGTCATCTCCGCCGACGAGGATCCCGAGCTGGTGGAGCTGGCCGAAACGGAGCTCGACGGGCTGCGGGAAGAGCTGGCGGAGCTGGAGGAGAGGATCAAGATCCTCCTCCTGCCCAAGGACGAGGCGGAGGAGCGCAAGGCCATCGTGGAAATCCGCGCCGGGACCGGCGGCGACGAGGCCTCCCTCTTCGCCGGCGACCTCTTCCGCCTGTACTCCCGCTACGCCGAGCGCCGGGGCTGGAAGATTGAAGTCATGGACTCCAACCCCACCGAGGTCGGCGGCTACCGCGAAATAACCTTCGCCGTGGAGGGCAAGGGGGCCTACGGACGGCTGAAGTTCGAGGGCGGCGTCCACCGCGTCCAGCGGGTGCCGGTCACCGAATCGGCGGGGCGCATCCACACCTCGGCCGTCTCCGTGGCCGTCCTGCCCGAGGCCGAGGTGGTCGAGGTCAACATCAAGCCCGAGGACCTGCGGGTGGACGTCTTCCGCTCCTCGGGGCCGGGGGGGCAGTCGGTCAACACCACCGACTCCGCCGTGCGCCTCACCCACCTGCCCACGGGGCTCACGGTGAGCTGCCAGGACGAGAAATCTCAGCACAAGAACAAGGCCAAGGCGCTACGGGTGTTGGCGGCGCGGCTCTACGACCTCCAGCGCCGGGAGGCCGACGCCGAGCGCGACGCCGAGAGACGCCTCATGGTCGGTACCGGAGATAGGAGCGAGCGCATCCGCACCTACAACTTTCCCCAGAACCGGCTCACCGACCACCGCGTGGGCCTCACGCTCTATTCCCTGGACCGGGTGATGGAGGGGGAGCTGGAGGGGGTCATCGAGGCGCTCGTCATCCACGACCGGGAGGAGCGCCTGGCGAAGTCGGGCGCGTGAGCCCGGCGTTTACCTGTTGTAAATAACCGACCTGGGCCGAGCGGTTTGCGATGATGTAGGGGCCGACCGACGGCGCGCCGTTCAGGTCGGCCCGTTTTTTCAATGGTAGCCCTCACCCCTAATCCCTCTCCCACGGGGAGAGGGGGCCGCGGGCCGATCTGAAGGTCGGCCCCTACGAGGTTGACGACCGATATGTAACGTAGGGCGGGGAATCCTTTCCCCGCCGCGTTTTATCCCTCACCCAGACTTGCGATGATGTAGGGCGGCCCCTCTGCGGGCCGCCGCTCTTATGTTCCCACCCACGACCCTCACCCCTAGCCCCGTC
>DATKYS010000141.1 GCA_035528375.1 bacterium | reverse complement strand
AGGGAGAGGGGGTAGCTGCACCCCCCTCCCTGGCCCGTAAGCGCGCTTCCCCCCAGAGGGGAGAGGGGACACGCCCCGACCCTCACCCCGGCCCGTACAGTTACCCCTCCCCGCCGGGGAGGGCCAGACCGGCGAAAATCGCCCGCAGCCAGCGCCCCAAATCCCCCGCCATCGCCCCCGACCGCCCCAAAACCTCCCCGTGACCCCCGTCCTCCCGGGCGGCGTAGTTGGTCACCGCCGAGAGCCCCAGGACTTTCAGGCCCAGCCGCCGCGCCACGATCGCCTCGGGCGTGGTGGACATACCGACCACGTCGCCCCCCAACCGGCGGTAGGCCTCGGCCTCGGCGGGCGTCTCGAAGCTCGGCCCGGCCACCCCCACGTACACCCCCTCGGCGACCTCCAGCTCCAGCTCCCGCGCCCGCACCAGGGCCAGGGCGCGAAGTCCTGAGTCGTAGGCCCCGGTCATGGGCGTGAAGACCGCCTCACCGCGCAGGGGGTTTTCGCCCGCGAGGTGCAGGTGGTCCCGGATGACGAGGAAGGAGCCGGGCTTGATCTCGGTCCGCAGGCTCCCCGCGGCGTTGGTCAGGACGACGGTCGGAGCCCCGAGCCCCGCCGCCAGGCGCACCGGCAGCGTCACGGCGTCCAGGTCGTGGCCCTCGTAGTGGTGGAACCGGCCGCAAAACGCGAGCACCGGGACACCGGAGAGAACGCCCGACACCAGGCGGCCGGGGTGACCCTCGACCCGCGCCGCGGGAAAGCCCGGAATCTCGGCGTAGGGGAGGGCGATGGTTTCCGCCAAAACCTCCGCCGCCGCCGAGAGTCCCGAACCGAGCACCAGCGCCGCCCGTGGCGCGAACGGCATCTTTTTTCTCAAAAAAGCCAGGGCCTCTCCGATTCGGTCCATGCGCCCTCCGGGAAACGGACGCCCGTATTTTAACCCTTTTTCACCCCGTTGACTAACCGCCGCGCCGGGGGGTAACATGGATGCGTTCCATCCTGCCGGGCGTCGAGTGCCGGGCACTCGACCGGGGAAGGCGGTGCAATTCCGCCGCGGTCGCGCCACTGTGAACGGCGAGGGGTGGTCGGAGGCCACTGGGAAAAATTCCCGGGAAGGCGTCCGCCCCGCGGGAGAAACCGAGATTCCCGAAGCCGTGAGCCAGGATACCCGGTCCCGGTCTAAAACCCCCTTCGCGTAAAAGGAGGCAGCCGTGACCACCCGCATCCTGCCCTGAAAGAGCCGTCCGCCCCGGATGACTTCCGGCGCCGGGCGGCTCTTCATACCTCATCCCCTTTTTAAAAAACGGTCAAACACACGGAGGTTTTCCCGTGCGGAAAATCGCACCCGTTCTCTGCGTTCTGTTTTTAATCGCCCCGGCGGGCGCCGACGTCGGCCTGGTCATCATCCGGGAAATCCAGCCCGTCTCCGGGACGGACTGGCTCGTCCTGGAGGGGGACGACATTTTGGCGTCGGAGGCGACCACGCTGGGCGAACTTCTGGCCGATATTCCCGGAGTGTGGGTCAACGACTCGGGGACGCCGGGCGGTCTCGTCACCGCCTCCATCCGGGGGTCGGCGGCCAATCAGGTCCTCGTCCTGGTGGACGGCATCCCGATCAACCAGGCCACCACCGGGGTGGCCGACCTCTCGAGCCTGCCCCTGTCGGAGTTCGAGCGGATCGAAATCCGTCGGGGAGTGGCCAGCAGCCATTACGGCGGCGGCGCCGTGGGCGGCGTGGTGAACCTGGTGACCAGGACCGGAGTGGAGGCGAACGGCGAGTTCACCCTCGGCCTGGGCTCGGCGGGCGAGCGGCGCTACTCCCTCGCCCTGGGGAGCGGCTTCGGCTCGGAGCTGACCCTCTCGGCACGCGGCTGGCTGGCGGAGCACGACGGCTGGCGCGACAACTCCGCCGTGGAGGAGAAGGGCTTCCGCGTCGCGGCGTCCCTCGCCCTGCGCGGGCACACCCTCCGGGCCGACTACACCCTGTGGACCAAGGACCAGGGGCTGCCCGGGCCGCTTCCCCCCGAGGGGACCGTCCCCGAATTCGGCTCGGACGACACGACCAGCCTCTACGACGACCAGACCGACACCGTCCAGGGCGTCACATTCAACTACCACGGCCGCATCGGCGAGGTCACTCTGCACGCGGATCTGGGCTGGCGGGACTCCGGGCTCGATTACTTCACCCGCTACCGGTCGTACTACGCCACCCAGGACGCATACGCCTACCGGACGACCGACTACTACGGCTCGGTCTGGAGCCGGTTCAGCCTCTTCGAGCCCGTCGAGTTCGAGGCGGGGGCGGACTACCGGACGAGCCTCCTCGAAGCCAAGACGGACTCCACCATCTGGAGCGGCGGGTCGGATTTTCCCGACGACCCCGGCGTCACGACCACGACGGAGTGGAGCCCCGAGGTGGACGACCTGGGCGGCTGGCTGGAGGCCCGGGCGGAGCTGGGGCTGATTTCGGCGGACGCGGGCGTCCGGGCGGATTCCCATAAAACCTTCGGGACGCGCCTGACCGGGGACGTGGGCCTCGACGCGGCCCTGGAAACGCTCCGGCTGCGCCTGTCCGGCGGGACCGCCTTCCGTCCGCCCACCCTGAACGACCTCTACTGGCCCACCGGCGGCAACCCCGACCTGCGGCCCGAGGAGGCCTGGGAGGCGGGTGTGGGCTTCGACTGGGAGCCGCCCGACATGCCGGCCGTTTCCGGGAACATCTTCTACCGCGAAACCTCGGACCTGATTTCCTGGCAGCCCGACGAGACCGGCCTCTGGTGGACCCCCGAGAACGTGGACTCCCAGACGGTCCTCGGCGCGGACGTGGAGGTCGTCTTCGGGCCCGTCAGCGCGGGCTACACCTTCACCGACGCCACCCAGCGCCGGAGCGAGGTGGTCTTCTCCGATTGGATGACCGGCGAGACGCGCACGGCGACGGTGGAACGCCGGGCCGCCTTCCTCCCCGTGCACCAGCTCACGTTGGCCTACGACGCCGGCGTGGTGAAGCTCACGGCCCGCTGGACCGGCGACCGCGCGGCTTACTACCCCGACTACTCGGACTCGCCCCGGGTGACCATGACACAGAAGGTCATCCCATCGGTGTGGAGCTTCGACGCGCGGGCGGAGTACGCGTTGGCGCATGGTTTCCGCTTCTTCGCCGCCCTGGAGAACCTGACGGACGCGGACGCGCCGGCGGCCTTCGGCAACACGGCGGATGACAGGGATTACCCGCGGGCTCCGCGCCGTTTCACCCTGGGCGCCGAGATGCTGTTCTAGGGTCGCCCGGCCGCGGCGCGTGACCGGCAGATCGCGATGATGTAGGGCGGCCCCGTGGGACGAGTCCTCTGCGGGCCGCCGCTTCCGATTGCGATGACGTAGGGGCGGACCTTCAGGTCCGCCCGCGGGCGACCGTGGAGGACTCGTCCTACCGGTCGCCCCTACGGGTTAAATTCGCCGTGTGGACGTAGGGGCGGGTGTCCACACACGCCCGCCGAATCACACCCAACCAACCCAGGGGCAACCGCTACCTATACCGGCCGCCCGCGTAACCGGCCAGCAACCGCCCGAGCTGCTCGGCCGTCAGCGACCGCCCGGCGGCCTCACCCCCGAGCCACCCGGCGTAAAGGTCGTCCGCCTCCGCCGGTGTCAGCTCGCCCTCCTGGACGCGCCCGGCGAGGGCGACCAACTTGTCCGTACCCGCCGCGACCAGGCCCTTCAGCTCGGCCTGAATCTCCGGCGTGGGCTCCTTCCCGGCGAGAACGTCGGCCAGGGTGACGACGGGCGCCTCGGGTTTTTCCTCCGTGGCGGACCCGCCCCCGCCGCCGCAGCCCACTAACAAGAGGAGCAGCAGAGGCGCGAATTTACAGAAAACCGTGCTCGGCGAGGAAATCACGGTCCACCCCCTTACGCGACCCGATGAGCCCCTCGAGGTAGCGGGCCAGCACGTCCACCTCCAGGTTCAGCTCCCACCCCGGCGGCAGGCCGCCCAGCGTCGTGGTTTTCCCCGTGTGCGGGATGAGGCCCACGGTGAACAGTCGGCCCTCGATCCCGATGATGGTTAGACTTACGCCGTCCAGGGCCACGGAGCCCTTGGGGACGAGGAAGCGGTCGAGAGAGCCGTCCGCGAGCTCGAGCGCCATGATTCCGTCGGGCCTCCGCTCCACCAGCCGCGCCGGGCCGTCCACGTGCCCCAGCACCAGGTGCCCGTCCAGGGCGTCGCCCAGCCTGAGGGGGGATTCCAGGTTCACCGGGGAGCCCGGAACGAGCCGCCCCAGGTTGGTCTTCTCGAGGGTCTCCGCCATCGCCTCGGCGGCGAACCCGCCGCCGGACACCTCCACCGCCGTCAGGCAGGCGCCGTTCACCGCCACCGAGCCGCCCGTCTTCAGGCCGCCCGCGGTGCGCGGGGCCTCGATTTCCAGGCGCGCCACCCGGCCCGCTTTCAGCCGGACCAGGGCGCCCATCTCGCTGATGATGCCGGTGAACATCAGGGGTAGAGCTTCAGGCCCACGATTGCGCCCCAGAGGGCGGCCCAGAGGAGCATCCAGAGGTAGTCCAGCTTGTAGGCGCCCTTGAAGCTGCCGTCCTCGTCGGTGGGCCTGCGCGCGAGCCAGACGAGGAGCGCCGCCGGGGCCACCGCCGCCAGGAAAAACCACGGGCTTAGCTGGAAGCCCAGCTCCACGCCCGAGAAGGCCACGAGGCCCCCGAAGAGGTAGCTGTTGCGGTAGTAATCGGAGAAAACCTCGCGCGTGAAGGGCTTGCGGAAGGTTTTGTTGACGAAATTGATGAGAATCATCCCCATGTAGGCCGAAAGGAGCAGGCCCGAGAGGAGGTTGACCAGATAGTCGTCCTTCCACAGGACGTCCAGCCAGGCGGGGAACCAGTCCACCGGTGCGAGTCCCCCGAAGAGCCAGGCGAGGCCGGCCAGGGTGGCGAGGTGGAAGAGCTGGTCCCCCAGGAAGGCCCACAGGTTCTGCTTCTTGATTTTATCGAAGAATCCGTGGACCACCTGCAACAGCACCACGGCGACGAAGAACCAGGTGTCGTGGAGGTAGGGCAGGCAGAGGACCAGGGTGGTCAGCAGGTGGAAGCCGGCGTGGACGAATACGCCCCAGCGCTTTTTGTACCGCAGCCGGAAGAGCCAGTCGAACTGCAGGACGTAGTCGCTGATGAGGAAGGCGAGGAGCAGGCGGTAGAAGAGGAAGATGTTCATCGGCTGGACCCTTTTTTAAAGCCCTCGTTCGCTGTAATAAAATCCGCTCCCGTCACCCCGTTTGATGAATCGGATAGTAACGCCGCCGCAATTGTACCAGCAAAACCGCGGGAACCGCACCCGCCTACGGGGTCGAGTCGAGCCACGCGCGGAGCTCCCGTCGTCCCCCAAAAAGCGCCTCGGGCTCCCCACACCGCTCGACCCGGGGGCCGGCGGCGTCGGCCTCAATCGAACCGGCACCCGACCCCCCCCGGCGACGTGTCGTCGCCCCCGTAAAGCCCCTCCCCCGGAACCCGCACCGACCGAGTGGGCCCCTACTTGAAGAGCATGGTGTGGATCGGCTGCCAGTCGTCGCCGGGGTCGAAGGCGGCCAGCTCCCGGCACAGGCTCGCGTAGTAGGCGGTGGGGCCGTCCTGGGGGAAACGGGCGACCAGCCGCTCGAACTGCTCGAACGCGGCCCCGAACTCCCGCCCCGCCCAAAGCTCCAGCCCACGGTCGAACCCGGACAGGAGCTCCTCGACCTCCGGCTTGGGCGTGCCGATACCTAGCAGCTCGTAGCAGACCACCGGCTCGGTCTTGCCCATGACGCGGAAGCTCCCCAGGCTGCGCAGGACGAAGCGGTCCACCAGCCGCTTGCGGGTGAACTCGGAGCAGATCACCTGGGTGCTGAAGACCTTGTTCAGGGGCTCCAGACGGGCGCCCAGGTTCACGTTGTCCCCCATCACCGTGTAATCGAAGCGCGTGTGGGAGCCCATGTTCCCGACCACCATAGGGCCGGAGTTGATGCCGATGCGCATGGACATGTGCGGCAGGCCCTGGGGCTTCCACCCCGCGTTGAGCTCCCCGAGCTTGGCGAGCATTTCCAGGGCGGTGTGGCAGGCGGCGTCGGCGTGGTGCTCCACGGGCACCGGCGCCCCGAAGATGCCCATCACCGCGTCGCCGATGAACTTGTCCACCGTCCCCCGGTTGTCCAGGATGATGTCCGCCATGGGGGTCAGGTAGTCGTTCATCAGGTGTACCAGGTCCGTCGGCTCCATCTGCTCGGAGATGCGCGTGAAGCCCTTGACGTCGGTGAAGATGACGGTGAGGTCCAGCTTATCGCCCCCCAGCCTCAACAGGTCGGGGTTGTCTATCATCTGCTCCACCACGGCGGGCGAGACGTAGTGCTGGAAGGTGTCCTTTATCTTGCGCTTGGCCCGCTGCTCGGTGACGTAGTTGAAGCCGACGACGGTGACCAGGGCCAACAGGATGCCCGAGCCGGGCCGGACTATCTCCAGCCATAGGCCGTGGGCGGAGAATATCCAGAAGGCGCCGAAGATGTAGCCGCCCAGGAGGACCAGGGACAAGGGGATCGCCACCCACCACCGCAGGTAGGCCACCAGGAAGCCCACCCCCAGGGTGAGGAGGATGAAAATCCCCAGGGCCGGGCCCGGGTCCAGGCGCTCGAGGTAGTCGTCCCCGAGCATGTTGGCGATGGCGGTGGCGTGGATCTCGAGCCCCGGGTGCGTGTTGGAGAAGGGGCTGGAGATGAAGTCGAAGAGGCCCTCGGCGGTGCCGCCGATGAGGACGACCTTGCCGTGGAAGTTGTCGTAGGCCTGGACGGCTTTCTGCTCGGGGGACATGTCGCCGCGCACGGCCAGGTACTCGATGTCGGTGAAGGAGTAGTAGTTGAAGGTCCCGTCGGGACCCTGCCCCGGCGGGCCGAGGTAGTTGACCAAAAGCTCGGCCTGGGGGGTGGTGGGGATGATTTTTGAATCGCCCAGAAGGACGCCCACGTCGGGGTCGAAGCCGATTTCGTCCAGGGGGACGCCCAGGGCCTGCGCCACCGCCGCCAGGGAGAGGCTCGGGAAGACGAGGACCTCCCCGGCCCGGGGGCCCTCGGCGGAGATCAAAAGCGGCACCCGCCAGATTATCTCGTCGTAGGGGGGCATCTTGGTGTGCCCCAGCATGCGGGCGGCTTCGGACAGCTCGGGGATGGGCGGCAACCAGCCGGCGAAGTAGTGGAGGTTCCGCGCCACCTCGGCCGGGAGCTTCAGGGCGCGCGCGATGAAGGGGTTGCCGGAGACATCGCGCACCTGCTCCTCGGCGGAGAAGTCCACGGCGGAGATGCCCAGGATGACGTCCCCCGCCCGGGCCACGGACCCGGCGAAGACATCGTCCTCGGAATGGGAGGTCAGCCAGCCGGCGACCTCCTCCACCGAGCCCGCTCCCTCCAGGAACCTGCGGTTTATCCGGGGGTAGTCGGGGTTGCCCGCCGACTCGAAGAAGTGGATGTCGAAGACCAACGCCGCCGGCTCGGCCTTGGCCACCAGGTCCACCACCTGGGCGTAGTACTCCCGGGTCCAGTCGGGGTAGCGGCCCAGCCCCTCCTGGTCGGGGGGCAGGAGGCTGCGTTCGTCCACGTCTATGATGGCGATTCCGGGGACCTTGGCGCCGGGGTTCTCGGCGCCCTCGTAGCACTTGCCCCGGGCACGCACGCGGGCCCGCATCGTCGAGAGCTCGAAGTCCTCGAAGAAGGCGGTCAGATTCAAGAGGAAGGCCAGGACGACGGCCGCCGCCGCCACGGCGAGGGTCACCAGCGCCTTCCGCCCGGCCTTCTTGGACCCTTGAGCGCCCACCTCGCTCCTTTAATCGGGAGGTTTGATAATTTTAATCCCTCAGATGGTAGCACAACCGGGGCGCCCCTGTCCCCCGACAATCCCGGTGTGCTACACTAACCCGACGAGCCGAACCGATTGACTTTCCATGAGGAGGTTTTGGTGAAGAAGACCGCTATAATCCTGTGCCTGACGGCCGTAGCCGTCCTCGCCGTGCCCCAGGTATCCGCCTTCTACGACCCCGAGCTCGACGACTGGATCGTGTACGCGCTCGCCGATTCCGGCGGACTCTACATGCTGCACGGCGACAGTTTCGACAAGGTGACCCAGATGCCCGGCGGCGGGCCCTACGACGTGAGCGCCTTCTACGACCCCGAGGCCGACGACTGGATAGTCTACGCCGTCAACGACTCGGGCATGCTCCACCAGCTCCAGGGGGGCGAGTTCGTCGGCGTGGACCAGATTCCCGGCGGCGGGCCCTACGACGTGAGCGCCTTCTACGAGCCCGACCTGGACGACTGGATCGTGTACGCGTTCAACGCCGGGGGCGACCTGTACCGCCTGGCGGGCAACGTGTTCCAGCCGGTGGCCGAGCTGCCGTAACCCGGCGACCGGGAGAGATTTTCTGACGCTCGATGTAGGGCGGCCCCGTGGGATGCATCCCCTGCGGGCCGCCGCGTTCACCCTCTCCCCGTGGGGGAGGCTCGCCTACGGGCCGGGGAGGGGGGTGCAGCGGTCCCCTCTCCCCTCTGGGGAGAGGGCTAGGGTGAGGGGTAAAACGCGGCGGGGATAGGATTCCCCGCCCTACATTACATGTCGGTCGTCAACCTCGTAGGGGCCGACCGACGGCGCGCCGTTCAGGTCGGCCCGCGGCCCCCCTCTCCCTCCGGGAGCGGCGTGCCGACGGGGATGGGGGTGAGGGCTGCCGCATACCCCCTCCCCCCTATGGGGGGAGGGCGGGGGAGAGGGGCGGGCGGGTGTGGACACCCGCCCCTACGTCGTCGCAATCATCGAATAAAACGCGGCGGGGCGTAGACGTCACACCCTACATCTTTACGATGACCGCCTCGACGGGCAGCAGGGTTTCGCTTTCCGTCGTCAGGACGATCAGCACACCGTTGCCCACGCGCTCGATCTCGCACTCGATGAGCCCCGCATACGGGCTGACCACCTCTATGTCGCGTACGTGCGGCACGCGGTCCACGGCGACGCCGGCGGGACGACCCGCCTTGACTCCCACGACCAGGCGGCCGTCGTAGAGGAAGGCGGTCGTCTGCTCGAAAGCGTTCATCAGGTAGGCGGGAATCGTCAGCCCGTCTCCGCTTCGGTCGTATCCGATCCTCTCGCTATTGACCCTGAACCAGACCAGAGCGGTGTAAATCGGGCGCACCGCCGTCCGCACCTGCATCTTTGCGTATTCCAGGTGGAACTCCCGGCTGGCGGACAGCTCGTCCCCATAGCGATAAGCAGGTTCGGAGCCCACGTGAAAGACGATGAGGTCGGGAGCCCTTTTCAGGACGTAAGCGGTATCGCCGAGCTCATGCCCGATGTAACCCTCACCCATATCTTCGGGTTTGTGACGCGGCAGATAGTAGTCGTTGAGGCCGAGCATATCCAGACAGGGCAGCTCCGACCAGTACGGAAGACAACCGGCGACCGTCACGGCTAGCAGGGGACGTTGCTCGGAAAAAGCCTCCCTGAGGGTGACGCCCAACGCCCTTCCATCCCACTCCCAACGCTCCTCGACGGCTCTCTCGCTCTGCGGGTTATCGAACTGAAGGAGAAAGGTGAGAACCACGATGACGGCCATGCCCGCGAGGAGGACGCCCCGCTTCAGGATTCCGCCGTCCAGCTTTTCCCACGCCAGGGCCGTCCCCTCGGCGAGGGCGTAGCTCATAACCACGATGACGGGGATGAAATGCCGAAAGGCGGGGAAAACGTCTCCCCCTATCACGATCACGTAGCCCAGCCACAGCAGCGTCAGCATCGCCAGGGGGAGGAAGCGCTCCCGGCTCCTGGGGTGGAACGCCCCGACGCCGAGGAAGGTCAGCGCGATGAACGACGCGGGAGACAGTGCGAGTATACCTTCCCCCACGTATTCGAATCCGCCGATAAGATGGTGCAGGGAGGGCGAGTATTTGACCAGGGCCGAGTTCGGCACCCATTCACCGTAGTATGCCAGCCGGAAGATGAGCTGACCGCCGTAGAGCAGGACCGGTATCGAGGCGACGATGAACGCGAAGGACCACGACCAGCGACGCT
>DATKYS010000140.1 GCA_035528375.1 bacterium | reverse complement strand
CCTGCGCGACTTTTTCACTAAAAACCTCCACGACTACGGCTTCACCGACCGCGAGATCAAAGATTTCCTGGACTATTGGGAGCCGCGGCTCACCGCCGCCCAGTATGCCGTCTTCCCCCAACTGGCGGCCGACATCGAGCCTCTAATCGGCCTGGACGTGTACCCCGAGCCGGACTCGGTCCTGCGCCTGTACTACTACCTGGTGGCCGACCCGCTCCTGGGCGGCCTCCTGGGCGAGCCGGAGATTCCGCACTTCGAGCGCACAGGCTTCACCGTCGTCGAGTGGGGTGTCGTCCTGTAAATCGAGGGGTGCCGATGGGAAAAATACTGGCCGTGCTGGTGCTGGCCTCATTCATGGCGGCATCGGCGGAGGAGTGCGCCACGCTGTCGGGAACGGTCAGCGATGAGAGCGGGATGCCCATCCCATTCGCCACCATCCGAGTCGAAGGCACGGACATACACGCCACATCCGACGAAGACGGGTATTTCTCCCGGAGTGACGTTCCACCCGGGCAGTACAACGTGACCTGCTCCGCCCCTGGATTTGTTGATTTTACCTACGAGGACATATCCTTCTTCGCCGATACGCGACGCAACATCAACTTCACCCTAATAAGGCCCGGAGCCGGTGAAGTTCTGAATATCACCGTGAAAAAGCCCAACATCTACCTCTACCCGCCGGAGGCCACCGAGGTCACGGTCCGGCTGGAGCTGGCCGAAGGCTGCGCGCTGACCTACTCCGACCCGCCCTACGGCGACGGCTGGAACGTCACCGTCGAGCCGGACGGCTGGATGGACAACGGCATCGGCTACGTCGTCGTCCCCGCCGGTGAGGCCGGAGGTGGGGAGGTCATCTTCGACGCCCCGCGCTACGGCTACCTCTTCTACGAGGCCGACGCGCCCGACGTCTGGCAGCGGGGGCACGGCTGGCTCGTAACAAGCGACGTCATGAGCGACTTCTTCGCCCACACCCTGCGGGAGTACGGCTTCCGGGACCGCGAGGCGGACGACTTCCTGGAATACTGGACGCCGCGGCTGACCGAATCCTTATTCTACGCGGTCTACCCCCAGACGGAGGAGATTGACGCCGTGGTGGGTCTGCGCGTCGAGCCGGAACCGGACAGCGTCCTGCGCCTGTTTTTCCTGATAGAACCGCTGGACGCGGCCATGGCGACGGCGGACTGGTATCTCCCCGAGCCGGTGATTCCGAAGTTCGAGCGGGAGGGCTTCGCCGTCGTCGAGTGGGGGGTCTGCCTGGACGACGGGCTGAAATAGCCGCCTCGAAACAGAAGACCTCCCCCGCGGGAGGTTTTTTACATTCAACACGGGCCCGCCGCTCTGGTAAAATGGGGGCCACTCGAACAGCATCCGAAGGAAGCATGGAGCGCATCGTCATCCTCGATTTCGGCAGCCAGTACACGCAGCTCATCGCGCGCAAGGTGCGCGAGGCGCACGTCTTCTGCGAGATTCAGCCGTTCTCGACGCCGCCGGAGGAGTACCTCGGCCCCGAGGTGCGGGGGCTGATTCTCTCCGGAGGCCCGGCGAGCATCGTGGAGCCCGGCGCGCCCCACCTCCCGAAAAATTTCTTCGACGTGGTCGAGCTGCCCGTGCTGGGCATCTGCTACGGCCTGCAGGCCGTGGTGGAGCGCCTGGGCGGCGAGGTGGGCCGGGCCACGCGCAAGGAGTACGGCCCCGCCGTGCTCTCCATCACCGATTCCTCCGACCTCTTCGCCGGGCTGGGCTGGGAAGAGCCGGTCTGGATGAGCCACGGCGACCGGGTGGAGTCCCTGCCGCCGGGCTTCGAGGCCATCGCCCACTCCGGCAACTCGCCCTACGCCGCGGTGCGCGACAAAGGCCGGTCCATCTTCGGCGTCCAGTTCCACCCCGAGGTGCACCACACCCCCGAGGGCCCGGCCATCCTGCGAAATTTCCTCTACCGCGTCTGCGGCTGCGCCGGCGACTGGCGCATGAGCTCCTTCATCGAGTCAACCATCGAGAGGGTGCGCGAGGAGGTGGGGGGCGGCGGCGTGGTCAGCGGCCTCTCGGGCGGGGTGGACTCCACGGTCAACTCGGTGCTGCTGCACCGGGCGCTGGGCGACCGCCTGCACTGCATCTTCGTGGACAACGGCGTCCTGCGGACCGACGAGGCGACGGAGGTCATGGAATGCTACGCCGGTCTCGGCCTGCCGGTGAAGATGGTGGACGCGTCGGAGGAGTTTCTCGCCGCCCTCGCGGGGGTCACCGACCCCGAAGAGAAGCGCAAGCGCATCGGCCACACCTTCATCGAGATTTTCCAGCGCGCCGCCGACGGCATGTCGCCGAGGCCCGAGTACCTCGCCCAGGGCACCCTCTACCCCGACGTGATAGAGAGCGTGTCGGTCAAGGGCCCTTCGGCCACGATCAAGAGCCACCACAACGTGGGCGGCCTGCCGGTGACGATGCACCTGAAACTGGTGGAGCCGCTACGGGAGCTCTTCAAGGACGAGGTGCGCGCGGTGGGGCGGGAACTGGGCATCCCACCGGAAATACTGGGGCGCCATCCCTTCCCCGGCCCGGGGCTGGCGATTCGCATCCTGGGCGAGGTGACCCGGGAACGGCTGGCGACCCTGCGCGCCGCCGACGTCATCTACCTCGAAGAACTCCATGCGGCGGGAATCTACGACGACATCTGGCAGGCCTTCGTCGTCCTTCTGCCGGTCAAGAGCGTGGGGGTGATGGGCGACGAGCGCACATACGCCAACACCGTCGCCCTGCGCGCCGTGACCAGCGTGGACGGCATGACCGCCGACTGGTTCCGCATGCCCTACGAGGTGCTGGCGAAAATCTCCAGCCGGATAATCAACGAGGTCCCCGGCGTCAACCGTGTGACCTACGACGTGTCCTCAAAACCTCCAGCTACTATTGAATGGGAGTGACCGGAGGGAACTACAGGGGCCGTAGGTTGACATCGGAGAAGGGTTCGGCTACAATATGTACGTAACGTACATTACGTACATTTAGGGGCAGCGATGAAGACCATTTCCATAACCGAAGCCCGGGCTACCTTGGCCGACCTGCTAAACAAAATTCACTACGGTCTAGAGGATTACATCATAACCCGACGCAACAAGAAACAGGCGGTGCTCATCCCGCCGCAGCGCTACCTGCTCTTTCTCGAACTCCTGGAGCGATACTCAGACGAGATGGACAACCGGGAAGCGGAAACAATTCTAAAAGAGGTGCGGCGGGAAGGCACCATCAGCCTGGAGCAGATCAAGGCCGAGCTCGGGCTGGACTAGATGGCTCACCGGGTGGTCCTGACGAAACGGGCGTACCGGGATTTAAAACAGCTGACCCCTGCCGTTTATACAAGGATAATCAAGAGGATAGAGCAACTGGCGTCGGAGCCGCGACCGCCGGGTGTACGTAAAATAACGGATTCGGCCGACCGCTACCGCATCAGAATCGGCGATTACCGGGTCATCTATCAGGTCGAGGATGACCGGCTATTGATCCTGGTCATCCGCGTGAGGCATAGACGGGAGGTGTACCGTTAGCCGATGTCGCCTTTTGTAAACCTCTTTTTTGCACCCCGCACCCAGACCCGCATCCATCCCCTGCCGGTGGTTGGGGTGACGACCGGTTACCCGTTGCATGTACCCGAAGACGCACGCCACAACCACCCATCCGATTCCCCTTGCCCGGCAAGACTCCCTTTGGTAGACTGAGTTCCCTGAAACGCGAACCACTGATTTACTAAAATTCAAGGGGGCGCCATGCTCACGCCTGAGAAACTGGAACACTTCTTCCTCAGCCTGAACTACGACTACAACCAGGTCGCCGAGGGGGTCTGGTTGGTCAACGCCGACCACGACGACTCGACCAACGTGGTCATCTCGGTGGCGGAGAACCTGGTTCTCTTCCGGCTGAAGCTGGCCGAGGTGCCGTCCGGCGCCGACGCCGCCTTCTTAAAGAAACTCCTGGCCCTGAACATGAAGCTGGACCACGGCGCGGTCGCCATTGACGGCGGCGACCTGGTCCTCGTGGACTCCGTGGAGGGGGCCGGCATCCACGCCGACGAAATCCACGCCAGCGTCATGGCCCTGGAGAACGGCGCACAGATGATTTACAACGCCATTCGGAAGGGCTAGCCTTATTTTACACATGCAAAGGTAAAAAAACTTCACCGGATACGGGAGAGATCATGGGAATCTTCAAGCGCATGGGAGACATCCTCAAGGCGAACATCAACGCCATGCTGGAAAAGGCCGAGGACCCGGAGAAGATGCTCAACCAGATGGTGTACGAGATGGAGGAGCATTACGCCGAGGCCAAGAAACAGGTGATGGTGACCGTCGCCGACGAGAAGCGGCTCTACAACCAGTACGACAGGTCGAAGAAGGACGCCTTCGACTGGGCCGAAAAGGCCAAGCAGGCCATGACCGCGGGGCGCGAGGACCTGGCCCAGGAAGCCCTCTTACGCAAGACCAGCGCCGCCGAGAACGCCCGCGGCTTCAAGGAGCAGTGGGAGAAGCAGAAGCAGGCCACCGAGGCCCTGAAGAGCTCGCTCCGCCAGCTCCAGCGCAAGATAGAGGAGTGCAAGAGCCAGAAGCAGCTCCTCATCGCCCGGGCCAAGCGCGCCGAGGCCCAGAAGCAGATCCACGAGACAATGGCCGGCATCAACGACTCCGGCGCCTTCTCCACCTTCGACCGCATGGAGGAAAAGGTGGACAAGCTCGAGGCCGAGGGCGAGGCCGCCGTGGACATGGCCGAGCTCGAGACCGACAGCCTCGACAAGGAGTTCGAGCAACTGGAGAAGGTCGGCGTGGACGAGCAGCTCAAGCGGCTGAAGGAAGGCGACGCCGACTCCGACTTGAAGGACCTGTAGCCGATTTTCGCATACCTAACGGGGGAGGGGCCGCGCCGCTCCTCCCCCGCGCCATTCTTACCCACGAAGGGGCGGGCCATGGCCGGGCATGGGCAAGGATACTACGAGGCGCTCAAGGTCAAGAAGGTCTTCGAGAAGGACCTTGGGCGGGTTCTGGAAGACATCAAATTGTGGGAGGAGCGCCGCCGCCTGGCCGAGACGGCCGCCAAGCCGCACCTCGTCGAGGCCGCCGACGCGAAGCTCGCGGAGCTCAAGGAGGACGAGGGGCGCTGCCGCGGGAAGCTCGCCGAGGCGGAAAAACTCCTGGCCGAGGCCGAGGTTTCCGAGGGGGCCGCGCCCGAGCTCACCCCGACCGACCGGGCGGAGCTACTGAAGGGGCAGATTGACGACATGGTGGGGGAGGAGTCCGGGGCCGCCGGTGAGGTCGGCGAAGTTTCGCGGGAGCAGAAGTCCGCCGAGGACCTGGAGCGCCTGAAGAAGGGCGATTCCGACGACGACCTGGCAGATTTGTAATTAGAACCAAACCCCGTAGGGGCGGGTGTCCACACCCGCCCGTCGTTTACGTCCCCCTCCTGGAACGACGACGCGCGCTGCCCGTATATTACCCGTCCCATGAAACGCAACCTCTTCATCACCCTCCTTGTTACGCTCGCCCCGGCGTGGGGGTCCTACCTCATCCCCATGGACTCCGCCCAGACCGACCACCTCAAGGCCTACGGCGTGGCCTACTGGGTCCTTTCCGAGGATTACGACTGCGAGTGGCTCCTGAATTACCGCGGCGGGAGCTGGCTCACCCCCGATGTCCCGGGCCTGGTCGAGCTGGCGGCGGTGCGCGGCGTGGCGCTGGAGCCGGTGGACGCCGCCGCCGAGGCGGCCATCCGGACCACCATCGAGACGGAGAACATGGACTCCGTCCTTCTGGAAAAGGCGCCCCAGGTGGCGGTTTACGCCCCCTACACCTACGAGCCCTGGGACGACGCGGTGATGCTGGCGCTCACCTACGCCGAAATACCCTACGAGCGTATCTGGGACGCCGAGGTCCTCTCCGGCGCTCTGGACCGCTACGATTGGCTCCACCTGCACCACGAGGACTTCACCGGGCAGTACGGAAAATTTTCGCGGTCCGAGGGCCAGGCGGAGTGGTTCCGCACGATGCGGTCGGAGTTCGAGCGGGCGGCGCGCGAGGCCGGTTACGCCACGGTGCCCGAGCACAAGCTGGCCGTGGCGGAAAAGATTCGCCGGTACGTGGAGTCGGGTGGGTTCCTGTTCGCCATGTGCTCGGCCCCGGCGAGCCTGGACGTGGCCCTGGCCGCGTCGGGGATTGACATCGTGGACCCCTCCATTGACGGCACGCCCGTCACACCGGGCTACAACTCCAAGTTAGATTACTCACGCTGCCTGGCCTTCAGCGACTTCGAGGTTTACCCCGACCCGAACCTGTACGAGATTTCGTCCATAGACACGCCCCGGGGGCGGGGGCTCTACGACCTGCCCGCCGGTGTGCGGCCCACCTTCACCCTCTTCGAATTCGCCGCCAAGTTCGACCCGATTCCCACCCTCCTGACCCAGTGCCACGTCCGCACCATCCCCGACTTCATGGGGCAGGACACCGCCTTCGTCCGCGACGAGGTCAAGGACTCCTGCGTGGTCCTGGCCACCGTGGACGGCCTGGACGAGGTGAAGTACCTCTACGGGGTTTGCGGTGAGGGGGCCTTCAGCTTCCTCGGCGGCCACGACCCCGAGGATTACCAGCACTTCGTCGGCGACCCGCCCACCGAGCTCTCCCTCTACCCCCATTCGCCGGGCTACCGGCTGATTCTCAACAACGTCCTCTTCCCCGCCGCGAAGAAGAAACCGCTGAAAACATAACCTCCTCCCAAAGCAGTGTAGGGCGGCCCCTCCGCGGGCCGCCGCGGCGCTACATCCAGTCAGAACGAGCGGGCGGGTTTGGACATCCGCCCCTATATCATCGCAATCCGCGAGGCTCGGGCCCGGGTGAGGGCTTTCTTTGAAAAACGGGCCGACCTAAAGGTCGGCCCCTACGCCATCGCAAGCGCATTTAGGATTCAATCTTCAACGGGCGGGTGCGGACACTCGCCCCTACATCGTCGCAACACCGCGGCACATTTTTGACAGACCCAATCGTGCCACGATATAATATAAAAATAACACGCTTTAACTCAACTCGGAGGTGAACCTTGCACCGCCTTGTCACCGCTCTACTGATTCTTTGCGCTATCACGGCGGCGGCGGATTACGACGGCCCCGCCCTATCCGGTTTCTTCGACGCCGGCGTCGCCGCGACCCTCGCCGACGAGACGACCACGGACGGTCTCCTCGGCGCCCTGGAGGTAGACCTGACGGGCGTCTTCACCGACTGGGCCGAATACGCCGCGGGGGTCGTCCTGGAGAAGGAGGATGGGCGCGTCGAGGTGGAGCCGGCCGCCACCCTCCTGGACCTCCACCTGCCAGAGGGGGATGATTTTCTCACCACCGCCGGCGTGTATTTCGGGAACTTCGACGTCCCCTTCGGCTGGGACTTCCTGCGTTACGCGACCCCGGACCGCCCGACGGTGAGCGCACCCCTGACCACGAGCACGGGCTTTGAGGACGGCATGACCGAGCTGGGCTTCGCGGGTTACGCCCGCACGGGGTTCTTCGATTTTGACGCGTACATGCTGTACCTCCCCCTCGAGGAGCCGGAGATCGAGGGCGAGCCCGCCGCGCCGGACCGCTGGGCCTACGGCGCCCGGCTGGACGTCGTACCCGCCCTGGACTGGCTGCACTTCGGCGCCTCGGCGGTCCTGTCCAACGAGGGGGCCCAAGACGAGAAGTTGGAGTCCGCGCGCTACGGCGGGCACCTGCACCTCGAACAGTGGGGCCTGGAGCTGACCGGCGAGTACGTCCTGGGCGCAGACGGCGTGGACGAGGCGGTGGATTCTTCGGGGTATTACGCCGAGGCGGTGTTCCGCTTCGACGAAATTTTCGCGCCTGTTTACGCCTTCGCGCGCTACGGCTCCTGGGACCCGGACACCGCTACCGGGAACGACGAGTTTTCCCGAATCGCCGGAGGGTTGGGCTTCGCGCCGCTGGAGTGGCTGGCGTTCAAGCTCGAGTACACGGCCGAGGACGAGCCCGGCGACGTGAAAAACGACACCGTGACGCTGGACGCCGTGGTCGCCTTCTGAGGCGAAAGGATTGCCCTGGTGAAGGGGGAGCGCCCGGCCGCTCCCCTTTTCTTTCCCTTGACAAGCCGGGGCGGGGCGGGTAGTTTTGCGTGTGGAGGAAGAATGAGAAGAGCGATTCCCTTTCTCGCAACCCTGACGCTCCTCGGCGGCTGCTTCAGCCTGCCGCCGGGGCCGGGCCCCGACCTCTCCACACCCTACAACACGCTCCGTTACCTCGAAGATTCCTACGCCATACAGGACAGCAGCTTCGTGTATCAGGTTCTGGACGACGATTTCCGCTTCGCATTCGACAGAGAGGATTGGGACACCCAACCCGGCGACTACAGGATACCCCCCGACGGTATTTGGACCATCTCTTCGGAACGGACAGCCACGCGCAACATGTTCTACGAGGCCACGGGGATTGACATATATCTCGCTCTTAAGGACATGGAACCGCTAATCGAAGGGGCCAGCATCTATACGAGCGGACCGATTTACTACAGAATCATCTATTATTACAATGAAGATTACGATTCTTACTACATCACCGGTTACGCCAATTTCGACATGCAGAAGCAGGACGGGGACTGGATAATCACCCGCTGGAGCGACCAGAAGGTCGGCGAGCATTCCTGGGGCTGGCTCAAGGCCCTGTACCGCCTGTAATACGAGGAGCCGGCGTGCCCGAGTCGAGCGTCGTTGACCCCACCCCGCAGCCCGAGGACTTCGTCGAGCGCAACCTGCGCCCCGACAAGCTGGCGGAGTTCGTCGGCCAGCGGGGGGTGATCGAGCAGCTCGTCGTGTTCATCGAGGCCGCCCGGCGGCGCGGCGAGGCCCTCGACCACGTCCTTCTCTCCGGTCCTCCGGGGTTGGGCAAGACCACCCTGGCCCACATCATCGCCCGCGAGACCGGCGCGGAGATGCGGAGCACTTCGGGACCCGCCATGGAACGCCCCGGCGACCTGGCCGGCATCCTCACCGCCCTCGACCACCGCGACATCCTCTTCATTGACGAGGTCCACCGCCTGCCCACCATCGTCGAGGAATACCTCTACCCGGCTATGGAGGACTTTCGGCTGGACATCGTGATAGATTCCGGTCCGGCGGCGCGCTCCATCAAGCTCGACCTCAAGCGCTACACCCTGGTGGGGGCGACGACCCGGGTGGGGCTCCTGTCATCGCCTTTGCGGGCGCGATTCGGCGTGGCGCTGCGCCTCGGCTACTACCCCGTGGAGGAGATAGACACCATCCTGCGGCGCTCGGCTAAAATCATGGGCGTCCGGATAGACGACAGGGGGGTGGGGGAGATAGCCCGCCGTAGCCGCGGCACGCCCCGGGTGGCGAACAGATTGCTGCGCCGGGTGCGCGACTACGCCGAGGTGAAGGCCGACGGGGCGGTCACCGCGAGGGTGGCCGACGAGGCGCTAGGGCTCCTCGGCGTGGACTCGGCCGGGCTCGACGAGATGGACCGGACCGTCCTGCGCACCCTGTGCGCCAAGTTCGGCGGCGGGCCCACCGGGGTGAAGACCATCGCCGTGGCCGTGGGCGAGGAGCCGGACACCCTGGAGGAGGTCCACGAGCCGTTTTTGATCCAGGAGGGCTTCATCGCCCGCACCCCCCAGGGGCGGGTGGCCATGCCCCGGGCCTGGGACCACCTGGGCCTCACGCCCCGGCGGGGGCGGCAGGGTGAGCTGAACCTGTAAAGATTGACAAATTCTTCGTTTTTATTCTAGTGTTGTTTAACATCAAGGAGGTGGCAATTGGCTACAGTATTCGATGCGGCAGCTTATATTCTACGCAAGACTGGTGAAATCACCACGATGCGCTTACAAAAGCTCGCCTATTACTGCCAAGCATGGTCGCTAGTCTGGGATGATGCGCCTCTTTTTAATGAGCGCATCGAAGCGTGGACTTTTGGCCCTGTCATTCCCAACTTATATAAAAGGCATAAGGGTATGTTTGTCATTAAGGAATGCTTGGATGGTAATACAATCAATTTATCAAGCATTCAGAAAGAAACTATTGATGCGGTTCTTTCTTTCTACGGTAAGAAACACACCCAGTGGCTTGTTGATTTGAGTCATTCAGAGGACCCGTGGAAAAAGGCCCGTGAAGGCTTAGCACCCACAGAACACTCTAACAACGAGATAACATTAGAATCCATGAAGGAATATTATACGAGGATATCACTTAAATAAACATGAAAAAGAGTAAGAGACCAAACATTGAACACCCAAAAACGTTTAAAAAACAACCTTCGATTGAGTATAATCCTTCAGCATATTATGAATTAAATCCAAAATGGTCTTTTAGTTATTTACAACTAGATGGTAAATGGTGTTGGTCTAGTATTCAAAGAGTAAAGCTACTAGAAATTATACGGAAGGTTAAAGAATTTGAAAAATTAAAATGGAAAGAATTACTCAGAGGTAATCACCCAGCAAAGTCCATCCCATTAGAAAATATTATTACAGAAGCTCAAGGTATTTTAATAGACGAATTAAGGATACAACAAGATGAAATTGTCCGTTTCAGACTATCTGGCGAAGAACGAATTTGGGGGTTACTGGTAGAAGGTGTTTTTAATGTCATTTTTTGGGATCCGGAGCATGAAGTATGTCCTTCTGAATTAAAACACACATGATGATCATAAATTAGCGGCGTTGACCGCCTTTTTTATATCGTGTGCCGACTGAACTGCAGTATGCTATTATTTGTCCAAAGTGAAAACTAAGATAAACGAACAAATTATCGATCCCGGCGCACCCATCGGCATTTTCGACTCCGGCGTCGGCGGGTTGACCGTGGCCCGGGCGGTGGTCGAGCGCCTGCCCCGCGAAACCCTGGTGTACCTGGGCGACACGGCGCGGGTGCCCTACGGCGGCAAATCCCCGGCCACCATCATCCACTACACGCGCCAGGCCCTGGCCTTCTTCGCCGGTATGCGGGTCAAGCTCGTGGTGGTCGCCTGCAACACGGCCAGCGCCGCGGCGCTGCCCACACTCGCGCGAGAGGCGAAGCTACCCCTGGTGGGGGTGGTGGAGCCCGGGGCTCGGGCCGCCGTCGCCCAGACGAAAACCGGCGTCATCGGCGTCATCGGAACGCGCACCACCGTCGCCAGCGGCAGCTACGAGGAGGCCATCCACCGCCTGAGGCCGGACGCGACGGTCCATTCGCGCCCCTGCCCCCTCTTCGTCCCCCTGGCCGAGGAGGGCTGGCTGACCGGCCCCGTCCCGCGCTGGGTCGCCCAAAGTTACCTGGAGCCGCTCCGCCGCGAGGGCGTGGACACCCTGGTCCTCGGCTGCACCCACTACCCGCTGTTGAAGGACGTCATCGCCCAGGCCATGGGCGAGAGGGTGACGCTGGTGGACTCGGCCGAGGAGACGGCCCGCGCCGTGGACGAGCTCTTGGACGCCAACGGGCTGGCCAACTTCTCCGGCTCCGGCGGCGGTCACGCCTTCCACGCCACCGACGTTTCGGAGACCTTCCTCGCCATCGCACAGAACTTCTTCGCGGGGCCGGTGGGGGAGCTGAAAATCGTGGACCTGGAGAGCTTTTCCTGATTCGAGGGCCCATGCGGACGACCGCCGTTTTCATGCTCATCCTCTGCTTCGCTGCGGGGGCGGAGCTCTCCTACGACGCGGCGCTCTACCACTTCGAGGAGATAGGCATCCTGAACTTCCGCGTCAACGCCACCGCCGTCGGCGACAGTATCGTGCTGGAGTGGGGCGGCTTCGACTTCAACGAGCTCACCGTGGGGCTGAAGGAGATGTCGGCCGACGTGGAGTACCTGGGCCTGGCCGAGTTCCGCTCCGAGAAAGGCTTCTCCTCGCCGCTGTACATCCGCCCCGGGGCCGAGGTCACCGACGCCGACGGCTTCCAGCCCCGGTGGGACAAGGTGGAGCGCACCGGGAGCTTCTCCCGCTGGCAGGCGGTCCACATCGTCGTCTGGCTCCGCGACGACTACGGCCTCTACGCCATGCAGGACGTGGGGCTTCCCACGGTGCGGCCGTACCTGCCCGAAAAATTCTCCCAACTGGTTATTTTAAATAAGAACCCCGAGGCCAACCTGCCGGCGTCGGTCAACGGGGAGGACTGGGGCACGGTGCCGGCGCCGCCCGCGGGCCGCATCAGCTTCCACCTCTGGGGCTACCAGCCGCTGGGGCCGGTCACCGTCAACGGCCACGACTACTACGTCGAGGACGGCATCGAGCTTGTCGTCGCACCCTGATGTTCGAAGCCGACATCATCACCCTCTTCCCCGGCCCGGTGTGGGCATACCTGGAGACGTCCATCGCCGGGCGCTCCCAGGAGAAGGGTCTGGCCCGCCTGAGCGCGGTGGACTTGAAGGACTACTGCGGCGGGGACCACCACCTGGCCGACGACGAGCCCTTCGGCGGCGGGGCGGGGATGCTCCTGAAGCCCGAGCCCATCTTCGCCGCGGTGGAGGACCTTCGGCGGCCGGAGTCCAGGGTGATTCTCACCGATCCCGGCGGGCGTGTGCTGGACCACCCCCTGGCCCGGGAGCTCTCGCTGGCCGAGCACCTGGTCTTCATCTGCGGCCGCTACAAGGGCGTGGACGAGCGGGTGCGGACGCTGGCGGACCTGGAGCTGTCGCTGGGGGATTTCGTCCTGTCAGGGGGGGAGCTGGTGGCGCTGGCGGCGGTGGAGGCGGCGGTGCGGCTCATCCCCGGCGTCCTCTCCGACGCCGAGGCGGCCCTGGAGGATTCCTTCGAGGGCGAGGGGCTCCTGGACTGCCCCTGGTACACCCGGCCGGCGGCGTTTCGGGGGATGACCGTCCCCGAGGTGCTGCTCTCCGGCGACCACGGGGCGGTGAAGGAGTGGCGCCGCGAGCGGGCCCTCGATCGCACGCGCCGGCTCCGGCCCGATCTACTGGACGACTAAAACTTCCTCGCTGTTTTTTTCCCCCCGACCCGGTATAATACAAGGGTAAACTGGATAAGTTTTCTCCAAGGAGCGCCCATGATTCAAGCATGGCACCTGTGGCTCATCGCCGGGTTCCTCCTGGCCGTGGCCGAAATCGTGGTCCCCGGCTTCTTCCTCCTGCCCTTCGGCGTGGCGGGGATGCTCACCGCCGCCGTGTCCCTCACCGGCATGGCCGTCGTCTGGCAGATAGCCGTCTTCGTCCTGGCCGGTGGCATGTTTCTCTTCCTGACCCGCAAATTCTTCGTCAAGGCCGAAAAGGTCGCCCACACCGAGGACACCAAGACCAACATCGAGGCCCTGGTGGGCAAGACCGGCATCGTCACCCAGCCGGTGAGCTACGACCGGCGGGGCTACGTCAAGGTGGGCGGCGAGGAATGGGGCGCCGTATGGCCCAAGGACGACGGCACATCCTTCGAGATCGGGCGGCGGGTCAAGCTCATCGGCCTGGACGGCATCAAGTTCATCATCGCCCCCCACGAGGGCGAATGACCCGGCGCCGCCGGACCCCTCTTTTTTTAGTCCAAAAACCTCTCTACGACCGTGACGGAGGTGTGATTTGCTGAAACTGCGCTATCTGGTCCCCGCCTCGGTGCTGGGCCTGGCCACGGCCAGCTTCGCCGCGGACACGGGCGGCCTGAGCATCGGGACGATCATCGCCCTGGGCGCGATATTTCTGTTCCTGCTGGTCTTCGCCATCGCCGGGTTCAAGGTGGTCAAGCAGGCCGAGGTGATGGTCATCGAGCGCCTGGGCAAGTACGCGAAAACCCTGAAGAGCGGCCTGCACCTGATCATCCCGATCATAGACAAGCCGCGCCGGGTGCTTTGGACCCGCAACGTCAACATACGCGGGCGCACCTACACCCAGCGTGAATTCAACGACCGGGTGGACCTCCGCGAGCAGGTCTTCGACTTCCCCTCCCAGGCGGTCATCACCAAAGACAACGTCCGCATGCAGGTCAACGCGCTGTTGTACTTCCAGATAACCGACCCGCCCAAGGCGCTCTACGAGATTCGCAATCTCCCCGAGGCCATCGAGAAGCTGACCCAGACCACCATGCGTAACGTGATGGGCGAGCTGGACCTGGACGAGACGCTCATCAGCCGCGACGTCATCAACAACAAGCTGCGGCTGGTCCTCGACGAGGCCACGGACAAGTGGGGCGTCAAGGTCAACCGCGTGGAGCTGCAGGACATCACGCCCCCGCCCGAAATTGATGCGGCGATGCAGATGCAGTCCACCGCCGAGCGTGAGCGCCGCGCGAAGATCCTCGAAGCCGAGGGCGATAAGCGGTCCGCCATCCTGCGCGCCGAGGGCGACCGCGAGAGCCGCATCGCCCGCGCCGAGGGCATGAAGCAGGAGGCCATCCTCACCGCCGAGGGTTACAAGCAGAAGCAGGTCCTGGAAGCCGCGGGTGACGCCGACGCCCGCCGCATCCGCGCCGAGGCCGAGGCCGCCGCCATCGAGCTCATCAAGACCGCCGTGGACGCCTCCGTCGCCCCCGGATACCTCGTGGCCCTGCGTTACATGGACACCCTCAACGAGATTTCCCAGGGCGAGGCCAACAAGGTCTTCTTCCCGCTGGAGCTCACCAACGTGTTGGGTAGCGTCGGCACGCTGACCGACCTGTGGAAGTTCACCCCGCCGGTGAAGAAGTAGGCCGCGTCACCGGAAACGGTAAAAGGGGCGGGCTCAGGGGCCCGCCCTTTTAAATATGGCGCCCTCGACGAATCACCCTCGTAGGGGCCGACCTTCAGGTCGGCCCGCGTATTCCCTCTCCCTTCTAGGGAGAGGGCTAGGGTGAGGGTCGGGGCTGGGAACGTGAAAACGGCGGGGACTGAAGTCCCCACCCTACATTCAGGCACAAGGCGGCGGATGACCGGACGGGTGGGCATGGAAACCCGCCTGCCGTCTATTCCACTTCGCCCGTTCCCGGGTTCACGTAAAGCTCCAGAACGGGGCAGTAGTCGAAACGTACCCGGTCGGCCTCCCACACGCCGGAGTCCTCCAGGGGGAATGCTTCCCAGGACCAAGTCCCGTCCACGTGGCCGGTGAAGGGGTCCAGGTAGCCGTCCACCCGCAGCTTGAGGGTGTCGTCCCAGAAGTAGGCCGTGGCGCCGAACCAGTCCAGATAATCGTCATCGTCGGTGTCGCGTGGGACCATCCGCTCGATGACGAAGGTCTCGTCCGCCCCCGCCACCTCGATGGTCAAGCGGAAGTGGTCCACGTAGTCGAGCTCGGTGAGCATGAAGTCCACCGCCGCCCCAGAATCCTCGCCGGCCCAGTCACCGCAGATGGGCGTCGGGTAGTCGTAGCCCGCCTCGATTTTCCACGACGCGTCGGCCCCCGTCGAAGCGAGGAGCCCCATCCCGACCCGCCGGAGCACCGTCGGCGGCGGCAGAAGTCCCTCGGACTCGACATAGGCCCTCACCGAATCCATGATACCCGGCGAATCCTTGGACTGCGGAACCTCCGCTTCCTCTCCGTGAGCGCCGGCCAGGTCTACCTCCCGGGTGGAAATCCCGCCGGATGGGTCCACGGTCACCTCCAGGTACGCCTCCGCGCCGCGGTAGTAGAGGAGCCAGCGGCTCTCGAAGAGACCGGAGTCGGTGAGAAGTCCGTCCGGGTCCACGACGCCCGAAACGCCCGAGCAGGGGGTGTCTGGGTTCCAGTCCCCGGCCACGGGGTCGGCCAGGGCCCGCGCCCAGAGATAGCCGAGTTCCGCCGGAGAGGCGGGTCCCGAGGGCGTGTCGCAGCCCGGGACGAGGAGCGCCGCGAGGAGCGACGATGAGATGAGAAGAGAGCGCCGCATAGTCCTCCCGAGCGACCAACATATACCCCGGACCACCCTCCCGTCAAGACTTGTCGGCGGGCACCATTTGACGTCGTCTGCGTATTGAAGGGGGGCTCGGACGACGGGAACCCTCGTCTTTTTAATCCGGGCCTTCCTCCGAGGTTGACAGCCCCTCGGCCGACGTGGCAAAATCGCCTGCCACAACACCATCCGTCGGAACGCCGTCGCAATCATGCCCATAAAAGGCCCCGTTTACGCCCTTTTTGTCGTCCTCCTCCTCGGTGCGACAGCCCACGCGCAGGACCAGGCGCCCGTCATCCGCGCCATGGAGGTCCGCGGCAACCGCATCTACGACGACCAGTACGTCTTCGAGCGCGTCTCCTCGCGCGTCGGCCAGCCCCTGGACCCCGACGCCGTCGCCGCCGACATCACCCGTCTATTCGATCAGGGTGTCTTCGACGACGTCGCCGTCCTGACGGAGCCCTACGAGGACGGGGTAAAGCTCATCTTCGAGGTGGTGGAACGGGGGACCATCGGCGTCGTGTCCTACGTCGGCGTGGAGGAGCTCAACGAGGACGACGTGGCCGATGCCATCGAGAGCCGGGTCAAGAGCGGTCAACCCCTCGACCCGTCGGTCCTGAACACGGCCGTGCTGGCTATCGAGGACATGGCCGACGAGAAGGGGCTCATCCACTGCCGCGTCACCCCCGAGACCTCGCCCGGCTCCGGCGGCACGGTGGACGTGAAGTTCGTCATCGAGGAGGGCTCCGAGATCTGGATCCGCACCATCGCCTTCGAGGGCAACGAGGCCTACTCGGACTGGGAGATACGCAACCTCTTCATGCAGCTCTCCGAGGACGAGTGGTGGAACTCGGAGACCTTCGATCAGAAGGTGTTCGAGAGCGACCTCGCCGCCATCGTGGACGGCTACAACAACGGCGGGTACCTGAACGCCCGGGTGGAGGACTACAAGCTCGACTTCTCGGACACCGAGGACGAGGTGGACATCCTGATCACCATCTACGAGGGCGAGCGGTACTACTTCGGCGGCGTGACCTGGGAGGGGAATTACATCCTGTCCGACCGCCGGATCGAGCGCGACCTCCAGATCGCCCCGGGCGACGTCCTGGACATCGGCGCCTACGAAGCCTCCCTGGAGGCCATCCGCGACGACTACTGGGAGTACGGCTACGTCTTCCTCCAGATAGACGAACCGAAGGAGATAGACGAAGAGACGAACACCGTCACGTACCACTGGGTCCTGGACGAGGGCGAGCCGGCGACGGTGGGCAAGATCGAAATAGTCGGCAACACCTTCACCAAGGACAAGGTCATCCGGCGCGAGTTCACCATTTACCCGGGCGAGGTGTTCGACGGGAAGGCCTTCCGCCGTTCCCTGGAGCGCATCTTCAACCTGCAGTACTTCGAGAACGTCGTCCCTGACTGGCGGATAGACCCGGTGGCCAAGGTCATTGACCTCACGGTGCGGGTGGTGGAGCGCGAGGGGACGACGCGCATCTCGGTGGGGGGCGGTTACTCCACCCGGGACGGCCTGATGGCCAACTTCTCCATCGGATGGATCAACTTCGACACCGAGGCGCTGCCCGAAATCTGGAAGTCCAAGGGCGGGGGTCAGGAGCTCACCCTCTCGGCCGACCTGGGCGCCACCGTGTCCAACCTTTCCCTCTCCTTCCTCGAGCCCTGGTTCCTGGACACCCACACCGCCGTCGGTGCGGGCGCCTACCACTCCTCGGTCCAGACCCGCTTCGATTACGAACAGGTCAAGTTCGGCTTCTACGGCCTCGTGGGGCGCCCCCTGGGCGATGACGCCTCCTGGCGGATCCGGTACGACTACGCCGAGAACACCATCAACCCCTACGACGACGCCAGCGAGTCCACCCGGGAGGCCGCCGGCACCAAGCTGACCAGTTCGGTGACCCTCTCCCTCATGCGGGACACACGCGACAACTACTTCTTCCCCACCACCGGCTCACGCCAGTACCTGAGCTTCGAGGTCGCCGGGGGCCCTTTCGGCGGGGACCAGGACTTCTACAAGATAACGGGCTACGCCACCACCTACTTCCCCGGCTTCTGGAAAACGGCGTTGGCGATGAGACTCTACGCGGGATTCGCAGACTCCTACTCCGACACGGAGAAGGTCCCGGTCTACGAGCGCTTCTACACCGGCGGGTCAGACGTCCGCGGTTACCACGACTTCAGCCTTTCGCCCCGCGACTCGGACGGTAACGTCATCGGCGGTAATTTCAAGCTCTACTACAACCTCGAGTACCGCGTCCCCATCGTGGAGAACATGGTGTACGGCATGACCTTTCTGGATTCGGGGAACACCTGGGGAAATCTGACGGAGGTTGACTGGGGCGACCTGGTCTTCGGCTACGGCGTGGGCGTCCGGATAGACATCCCCATGGTGGGGCTCCTGGGATTCGACTACGGCTGGAGCGAGGACGTGCCCAAGGGCCGCCTCCACTTCAGCATCGCCCAAACCTTCTAGGGGCCGAGGTGGAGAACCGAGCGAAGCGAGCTATGCCCCCGGCAAACGGGGAAGGACTACAGCGGTCGCTCCTCGTCATCGCCCTGGCGGTCTGGCTGGGGCTCTCCCTTTGGTACAGCTCCCGGATGAACTGGCTTTCGGCGGACGACGCCTACATCACCCTGCGCTACGCCCAGCACTGGGCCCAGGGGCAGGGACCGGTGTACAACGTGGGCGAGCGGGTCGAGGGTTACACCAACTTCCTGTGGGTCCTCACCCTCACGCCGCTCATCGGTCTGGGCATCCCCGGGACGCTGGCGGTGAAGCTCCTGGCCGGTCTTTCCGGAGCCGGCGCGCTGTGCCTGGTCTGGCTCCTGGGCCGCCGCATCGCGGGGAAGGATTCCTGGCTCGGGCCGGCGGCGGCGCTGGCCCTGGCCCTCAACGGCACCTTCATCTGGTGGACCCTCCCGGGCTCCATGGAGGTCTCCACCCTGGCGTTGACCCTCCTGGCGGGGTTTTACCTCCTCCTCGGACGGGAGGGCGCCGACGAGAAGGCGAGGCTGCGCGAGACGCTGGGAGCGGGGGTGTTCCTCGGTCTGAGCGTCCTGACGCGCCCCGACGCCGTCCTCTTCGGCATCCCGGCCCTCGTTGTCGTCCTCCTGGAGAAGGGGAGGCGGCCGCTGCGGGCGGCCCTCCTCCTCGCCCCCGGCGTGCTCATGGTCGCCGGCCAGCTCATCTTCCGGCTCTCGTACTACGGAGATTGGCTGCCGAACACGTTCTACGCCAAGGTGGGCATCAATCTGCGGGTCATCGGCCGGGGCCTGGAGTACCTGTTGACCTTCGTGAAGGCCCAGGCGCTCCTCTTCGTCGGCGCGGTCTTCTTCCCCTGGAGGCGGTGGGGGGCCAGGGTCCTGCCGTTCCTCACGGGGTGCCTCCTGTACTGGATATATCTGGCGGCCATCGGCGGCGACTGGATGTCGTTGCGCCTGTTCCACCACACCCTGCCAATCCTCGTCCTCGTGGGGGCCGCCGGTTACCTGAACCTCTTCGAACGGCTCCGAGAAAAGAAATGGGGGAGGATTATCCGCATCCCCGCCGCCGTCTTGGCCCTGGCCGGCCTTTTATTCCTCACGCACCTGGAGGCCGACCCCTCGATGGCCTTCAGCCCCATGCGCTTCGGGGTCCAGCAGCGGTACCTCACGGCCCGGTGGCTCAACGAATACGCCGACCCCGACGACCGGGTGGCCCTGACCTCGACCGGCATCATCCCCTACTTCACCGATCTGTACACCATAGACATGGTGGGGCTGATGGACCGCCACATCGCCCGGGAGGGGGTGAGCATCGCCGGCTTCGGCTTCCCGGGGCACGAGCGGTTCGACAACGACTACGTCCTGGCCAAAAAGCCGGAGTGGTTCGTGCTGAACATCACCCCGGGCGAGCTCCTGTCCGGGGCCCAGCCGCCCCTCTTCTACGAGATGGACCTCCTCCGGCGGCCGGAGTTCTGGACGGAGTACCACCTCGTGTTACCGCTCTACCCCACCCTCACGATACTGCACCGGCGGGACGACGCCCGCGGGCTGGAGAGGTTGGAGCCCGGCGAATGGGAGTCGAGCTACGGCTTCGTCCCGGAGTACGCACGGCGATGACCGGTATCTGATGTGTTTACGGCTACAGCGTCACCGTTATGCTATCCTTGGGTAACGGTAATTCTCCCTGCGAGGCATCCATGAAAAGGATTCTACCGCTGACCCTGTTACTGGCCCTTTTCGTAACCCCGATCGCGGCCCAGGACGACGGCGACGAAGAGCAGCAACCCCTCGTCATCGCCTACGTTGACCTCCAGCGCGTCCAGGACGAGTGGATACTCTTCCAGGACGCTTTGAAGACCCTGGAGGAGGAGACGCGGCAGAAGGAGCTCGAGGTTCAGCCCCGCCTGGACGAGTACCAGCAGCAGATCATCGAGCTGCAGAAGAAACTGGACACGCCGCTCTCCGACGAGAAACGGGACGAGATCAACGCCGAAATCGAGCAGATATACACCCAGGCGAGCCAGCTCCGGGACGGCGCCATCCAGGCCCTCCAGGCCAGGGAGAAGCAGGAGCTGGACAAGCTCATCGAGAAAATCTACGCGGCGATAGACCAGCTCGGCCAGACGACCGAGTACGACCTCATCCTGGACATGACGGCCCTCATCTACGGCAAGGACATCTACGACATCACCGACGAGATAATCGAGGTGCTGAACACCGCCGCCGGGGCGGAGTAGGTGGAAGTCCCCGGCACCCCTTCGAGGGGGGGAGACGTGGCTCTGAGCCTGGGGGAGATAGCCGTCATCACCGGTGGCTCGCTGGAGAGGGGCGACCCCTCGGTGCGCGTGAGCGGGATAAGCACCCTCGAGGCGGCCGGCCCGGACCAGGTCACTTTTTTAGCCAACAGGCGATACGCGAAGCTCCTGCCCCGGTGCCGGGCGGCGGCGGTGATAATTGACGAGAAGACGCCGCCCGTCGGCAATCTGGCGTACATCCGCTGCCCCAACCCCTACCTCGGTTACACACAGATCGCCAGAAGGTTCGCCCCGTCCATCCCCTACCCGCCGGCGGGCGTGCACCCCTCGGCCTCGGTGGACCCGTCCGCCGTGCTGGGCGAGGGGGTCGCCGTCGGCCCCCACGTCACCCTCGGGGCCGCCGTCAGGCTCGGCGACCGGACCATCGTGATGAGCGGGGTGTACATCGGCGAGGGCACCGGTGTGGGCCCCGACTCCATCATCTACCCCAACGTGGTCATCCGGGAGCGGTGCGAGCTCGGGGCGCGCAACATCGTCTACCCGGGGGCGGTGATCGGCTCGGACGGCTTCGGGTATGCGCCCGACGCCGAGGGGCGCTTCCACAAGATACCCCAGATGGGCTGGGTCGTCACCGGCGACGACGTGGAGATAGGCTGCAACGCCTGCGTGGACCGGGGGGCGCTGGGGCCGACCCGAATCGCCCGCGGGGTCAAGATAGACAACCTGGTCCAGATCGCCCACAACGTCAGCGTGGGGGAGGACAGCGCCATGGCAGCCCAGGTGGGGATTTCGGGCTCGTGCACCATCGGCGACCGGGTGCAGCTCGCCGGGCAGGTGGGAATAGCCGGCCACCTCGTGATCGGTGACGGCGTGGTCGTCACCGCCCAGTCCGGCGTCTCCCGCAACATCCCCGCCGGGGAACGCTGGTTCGGCTCCCCGGCCCGACCGGTCCGACGCGCGGCCAGGATCGAGGCCGCCGTCTCCGACCTGCCCGAGATGCGCCGGGAACACCGGGCGCTCCTGCGTAGAATCGAAGAGCTCGAGAAGCGGATCGCGGAGCTGGAGGGCCGCGGTGGTGGATAAAGCGGAAAGGCAGAGGACCATCGCCCGCGCGGTGGAGCTGACGGGAATCGGCCTCCACACCGGCGACCTCTGCCGGATGAGGTACCTGCCCGCCGAGGCGGACACGGGTTACCTCTTCCGGAGGGTGGACCTGCCCGGGAAGCCCGAGATACAGGCCCTCGCCGAATACGTGATGGACACCTCCCGGGGCACGACCCTGGGGGCGGGCGAGGTGGAGGTCCACACCGTGGAGCATATCCTCTCCGCCCTCTCCGGCTGCGGGGTGGACAACGCGGTCATCGAGGTGGACTCCAGCGAGCCCCCCGTAACCGACGGCAGCGCACTGCCCTTCGTGAACGCCCTGTGCGAGGCGGGCCGCGTGGAGCAGGACGCCCCGCGGCGCTACCTGGAACCAAAGCGGCCCATCGTCCACGACACCGGCACGGCCCAGATGATCGTCCTGCCGCACCCCGGACCGCTCCGAGTCTCCTTCGCCCTCCACTTCGACCACCCCGTGCTGCGGAGCCAGTACCTGGACTTCAGCGGCGAGGACGGGCGCTACGCCGAGGAGATAGCGCCCGCCCGCACCTTCTGCTTCCTCCACGAGGTTCAGGCCCTGCGCCGGGCCGGGCTGATCCGCGGCGGTTCGCTGGCCTGCGCCATCGTAATCGGCGACGAGGAAATTTTGAACGACAACCTGCGCTTCGCCGACGAGTTCGTACGCCACAAGGTCCTCGACCTCCTCGGCGACCTCACCCTGATCGGCGCCCCGCTCCGGGCCCACGTCATCAGCGTCAAGGGCGGGCACACCTCCAACCTGGGGCTGGCGCGCAGGCTCCGGGCGGAGCTCGGGTGACCCCGGAGCCGTCGACCGCGCCATCCAGCGACTTCGTAAGGTGCACAAGTTCACCGAGCAGCAGTCGAAGTGACTCGACCGCATCGCAGAACAAGTGAAGATCGAAACCATCGTCGACCGCGAGTCCCTCGACCGGGGGCAGTTCAAGTCCCAGGGGGGCTTCGTGCGCCTCAACAAGGTCTTCGACGGGAAGCTCGCGAGCGTGCTCGGCAAGCTCGCCGAGGAGGTTTGGAAGGATGCGGGCTGACGTTCAAGGGCCGGCCGACGTCGTCGCGCGGGTCTGCGGCGCCCTGCTCCGCGAGGATTGCGACGCCGCGCGAGCGATTGCCGTTGCCGAGTATCCCTTCATTCGCCACGCGAACACGGGCCGCAAGTACACGGAGCTTCAGTCGATGCGCGTGTTCTTGCGTGACCGCTTCACCGACCGCTACTCCGGCGCGCGCCTCGTTTTTCCTGCGACCCTGCGCCTGCTCTCGAAGGTCATGCCCGAGGAGTTTCCTGCTCATCCCAACTGGAAGATGAGCGATTGCCACATCGTATATTGGGAGCTCTTCCCGACCATCGATCACGTGGTGCCGGTCGCGCGCGGCGGTTCCGACGACGAGCCGAACTGGGTGACCACGTCGATGCTCCGAAACGCTGCGAAGTCGAATTGGACGCTCGGCGAGCTCGGCTGGTCGCTGCGCTCCGTCGATCCCGACGACGCCTGGGATGGCCTTGTGTGCTGGTGCCTCGACTACCTCGCGGCTCACCCCGAGCACCTCTCCGACAAGTACATCGCCCGCTGGCACCGAGCCGCCCTAACGGCTCTCGAGACATCGACATGAAGACGCAAGAGATCGTGAGGGGACGCCGCCGTATGGAACGAAACCGGGGCCGCCCCGGGCGTGCCCTTTGTGGTAAAATCACCCGTATCTTTGCGTCGGCGAAGCCGTAATCACCCTCCTTATTGGAAACAAGGGGTTTAACCGAGCGAAGCGAGCTATGCCCCCGGCATACCTGCGACGGCGCAGCCGTAAACCCCTTGCCTCCCGTCGCCGGAACCCTAAATCGGGGAGGTCGTAACCCATGCCGCCCGGAATCATGGACATCAAGGGCATCCTCGCCAAGCTGCCCCACCGCTACCCGTTCCAGATGGTGGACCGGATAGTGGAGGTCGAGCCGCTCCACTACATCAAGGCCTACAAGAACGTCACCCACAACGAGCCGTACTTCACCGGCCACTTCCCCGGCGAGCCGATAATGCCGGGCGTGTTGCAGGTCGAGGCGCTGGCCCAGGCGGGTGGTATCCTCCTCCACTACTCCTACGAGCTAACCGAGGGCCAGGTAATCCTGTTGCGGGGCTTCGACGACATGAAGCTCCGGCACACCGTGGTTCCCGGCGACCGCCTCGACCTCTACACCGAAATCGTCACCATCCACCGCGGCCTGTGCAAGATGAAGGCCCGGGCCTCCGTGGACGGAAAGACGACCGTCTCCGGGGTCATGAGCAGCTATTTCGAGGTGCCCGAGGGCGGGGTCGAGGTGTTGGTCAACGGGAAAAAGATTCCGAAAACCGGGAAGTAGATGCCCGAGGTCCATGCCAGCTCCATCGTTCACCCCGAGGCGCGGCTGGCCGAAGACGTGGTCGTGGGCCCCTTCTCGTGCGTGGGCGCCGGCGTGACCCTCGGCGCCGGCACGGTGCTCAAGAGCCACGTCGTCATCGAGGGGCCGACGGTAATCGGCGAGCGCAACACCGTTTTCCCCTTCGCCGTCATCGGGGTCGTCCCCCAGGACCTGAAATTCGCCGGCGAGCCGAGCGAAACCGTCATCGGGAATTCCAACACCATCCGGGAGGGCGTGACCATCCACCGGGGGACGCAGGCGAACATGCGGACGGTGGTCGGCTCGGGGTGCCTGTTGATGGCCTACTCCCACGTGGCCCACGACTGCGTGGTGGGCTCGGGGGTGATTCTGGCCAATCTGGCGACCCTGGCCGGCCACGTTACGGTGGAGGACCACGCGATAATCGGCGGCCTGACGGGAGTGCAGCAGTTCAACCGGATCGGCGCCTACTCCTACACGGGCGGCGGCTGTATGGTCACCCAGGGCGTCCCCCCCTTCATGCTCGTCTACAACTACCCCGCGACCCACGTCGGCTCGATCAACGAAGTCGGTCTCCGGCGCCACGGCTTCTCCGACGAGCGCGTCGGCCTCATCAAGCGGGCCTACCGCATCCTCTACCGCTCGGGGCTGGCGCCCAAGGGGGCCCTGGAGAGGATCAAGGCCGAGCTGGAGCCCAACGAGGACATCGCGCGGCTGACGGCATTTTTGGAGGGCGCGGATCGGGGGATAGTCAAGGGGGGCGGCCGGTGGGAGGCCGGCGCCCGGGGGACCGGCGACGAAGGGTAGGGTTTTCTCGCGCCTGGTGGGTTGGGATCATTATCCGTAACGCCGAATCTGAAATGTAGGGCGGGGATTCCTTTCCCCGCCGCTTTCACGCCCCCTTTGACCTTAACGCTGCGATGACGTAGGGGCCGACCTTTAGGTCGGCCCCTACGAGGGTGACGCGCTATTCAAACCTCACCCCTAAGGGCGGGTCTTTGAACCCGCCCCCTGAGTATACGAATCGAACGCCCGAGAATCAGAGCGACCTCTCACGGCACCCCGGCGACCGCCCACCTCACTTCCCGGTCACGAAGTAGGCGGCGACCTGGTAGAGGCCGTAGTTGGTGAGCTGGCCGACCAGGGTGAAGGTGATGTCTCCGGCCCGCCACTGGAGCACCGAGTAGTTGGCGCTCTTGGAGAGGCGTGCCATCGTTTCGCCCAGGGCTATCTCCTGCCCCTTGAGACTTCCCTCCTGCGCCTCCTCGAAGACGGAGAGCCCCTCGAGGCCGTCGGTGTAGGAGAGGTGCGCGGCGTACTGACCGTTGGCCCGGTAACCCAATCTGGTCTCGACCAGGACGAAACCGCCGGGGAGCTTTTCGGGAACGACGGGCACTAACCCCAGCTCTTCCGGGAGCGTGTTCCGGGCGGATTTGCTGACCGGCGCGGCCTCCTCGACCACCGTGCCCGTGAACTGGCCCATAGAGAAGTAATCGGGGGAGAACTCCACGTTGAACTCGATCCAGGAGAAACCGGTGTTGGCGGCCGAATCGTTGCACTCCTCCCGGCTCTGCAGCACGAGGTAGTTCTTGGAGTCTATCCAGAGGATTCGGTGGGGTGTGGCGTTGTGACGCGAGGTTATCTCGACCCTGTAGGCGTCGCGCCCCGCCACCGTGTGGTTCGGCTCGAGCTCGAGGATGTAGTTGCCGGCGATGAGGTCCCTGCGCTCGGTGTCGCTCAGGCGGTCGTCCAGCATCTGCGGGGAGTCGGAGTGGACGGTGACCTCGAGGTGCGGGTCATAGGAGTAGAGGTCCGCGCCGTCGTCTATCACGACCCGCTCACGCATGGCGGGCGGGGAGAGGTAATCGGTGCGCGTCGCGCCGCCGGCCTCGAAGCTCACGCGCACCTCCATCGCCTCGGCCTGGGCACCGTTGTAGAGGATTATCGTCTTCTCGCCGACGTAATTCTCCACGGTCGGCTCGGCCACGAGCGCCTGGGTGAGCACGTCCAGCGCCGTTTCGGCCAGGGCCGCGACGCAGAAAAGAAGAACCAGGATCGTGAGCTTGCGCGACATGATTCGCTAACTATTACGCAGGGAGTGGGGGGTTAGTTCTGGATTTTACGAAAAAAGCGCCGAATGCAGGCCGTTTAAAAAACGCCGGGGCGCAACCCGGCGTCGGTCGTCTCAAAGGAGCGTCCTATTCTCCCGTTGCCTCGGCGGCGGGCTCGGTGTCCACATCCGCGGCGTCCCCCGCGGGCAGGCTCGGCAGACCGGCGTCGGCGTCCGGGATGGGGGAGCCGGCGCTGACGAGGGAGAAGCGGGCGCCGGTCGAAATTTCTACGGGAACATCGGCGGCGCGGCTGAGCGCCTCATCGGCGAGGACGTGGCGGGAGAGTTCCTCGGTGGAGCTCTGGGACACCTCGGCCGCGGCCAGATGCTCGCTGAGATATTCCTCGGGACCACTATCATTATGCACCGCCTCCGCCACAGCATCGGCCACCCCGTCCCCCTCGCGCCGGAGCTCGGTGGCGGGCGACGGCGACGAATCGGTCACGCGGTCGCTGATCTGCGGCAGATCGAGGGCCATCGGAGACGCGGTCCCCGCCATGTTGTCCAGGCCGAGGAGCCCCACACCGACCGCGATGATGACCACGGAGGCGGCCACCAGGACCAGCCGCAGGTTGGGCCGGGCCGACCGGGCCTCGCTCCGCGACCGGAAACGCTCCGTCACCAGGTCCGCGAGACGCGAGTGGGACAGGACGGCCTGGTGGAAATCGGCGGGGAGCCGGTAGCCGACCGAGCCGACGGCCTCCTTGAGCGCCCGCAGCTCGGCGAGCTCGCGCCGGCAGGTCGGGCACCCGTCCAGGTGCGCGGAGAATGCGTCGAGCTCACGCCCCCGCAGCTCGTCGTCCATGTAGGCCGAAAACAGACCTTTGGCACGCCAGCATCTCATAGTCGCTCGATGTTCGGTGTTGTCGGTGAAGGCGAATACCTGCTCATGCTTGTACTTTACTCAGATTCCCGGCTCTCGGTCGCTCGATGTTCGGTGTCGTCGGTGAAGGTGAATACCCGCTCGCGCTCGTACTTAACTCGGATTCCCGGCTCTCGGCCGCTCGATGTCCAGTCTTGTCAGTGACGACGACTGCCTGCACATGCTCGAAGTTTTTTTACGGATTCTCGGCTCTCGGTCGCTCGGTGTTGTCGGTGAAGGCGAATACCCGCTCATGCTAGTACTTTACTCAGATTCTCGGCTCTCGGTCGCTCGGTGTTGTCGGTGAAGGCGAATACCCGCTCATGCTAGTACTTTACTCAGATTCCCGGCTCTCGGTCACTCGGTGTTCGGTGTCGTCGGTGAAGGATACGCTCGGAGTTCTTTTACGTTCCCCCCCATCCTCGGAAGCTCCCGCCGGCAACGATTTCCCATTCCCCGTAAAGCGGCCGTTCTCTTCAATTCCCTCGCCGGCCCGTCATCTCCCGCCGACCGATCCGTCGTATTCTTAGAGCTCGACACCGACTAACGACGGCTTCACCCCACCCGCCGGCCGACCCGCCCCTTCAGGCAGGCGTGTAGCCCAGGAGCTGGGGCGCCACGTGGGCCAGGCGCTCGCGGAGGAGCTTGCGTCCGCGATGGATGCGCGAGCGGACCGTCCCGATCGAGCACTCCATCACCTCGGAAATTTCCTCGTAGGTGAGCCCCTCCAGGTCGCACAGGGCGACGGCCATGGAGTATTTCTTGGGCAGCCGGCTGACGGCGTCCCGCACTATCACCGCCACCTCGTTGGACCCGACGGTCCGCTCCGGGTCCGGGTCGGGGCTCTCGAGCTGGAAGGGTACCGAGGAGCCGCCGCCCAGGGATACGGGCTCGTCAATGCTGCTGGTTTTCATCCGGTTCTCGCGGCGCCAGGAATCTATGTAGAGGTTCTTGAGCACCGTGTAGAGCCAGTTCCGGAGCGAGCGGTCGGGGTCGAAGTGCCGGAGGGAGCGGTAGAGCTTCAGGAACGCCTCCTGGGCCAGTTCGTCGGCCCGGTAGCGATCCCCGGTGAGGACCATGGCGATGTTGTAGACCTCCTGGGCGTGCTCCTCCACGAAGGCCTCGTAGGCCTCCCGTTCGCTGGAGCTCACCGTCAGCGCATGCTCCACGTCGTCCCCCTCCGCGGCGGATTCTTCCCCCCGCCTCGACACACCCCGGCCGGGGTCCTCGTTCATCCCTTGATACGCCATGGGGGTCGGTGCGGTTCCTTTTATTCCAGTTGTTCCCGCCCGAAGGGTAGTGGCAGGAGATCGGCCAACCGGGCCGACGCCACCGACCCATCGTCGGCCAAAGTATAGACCAAGAGGCCGCCGCCTCCCAGTTCGAAGAGGAACTGACGGCAGGCGCCGCAGGGCCAGACGCCCCGCGACGGGGAGCCCACCCGCCCGGCGACCACGGCGCAGGCCGTGATGGGCAGGGCTCCCGCGGAGACTGCACTCCCCGCGGCGTTTCGCTCGGCGCAGAGGGATTCGCCGTAGGCCGCGTTCTCCACGTTCGCCCCGGGAAAAACCCGGCCGTCGGCCGAGAGCACCACGGCCCCCACCGCGTACCCGGAATACGGGGCGCGGGCCAGGCCACGGGCCTCCGCGGCCCTCTCGAGCAGCTCCTCGGGGCTCACGCCGGCACCTCCGTGGAAATTTTAAAGCAGATGAGCACGCCGTCGCGCCGGAGGACGAGCATCCGGCCCTCGTCGTCGCCGACGGGCGGGGCGTCGCACATGCCGCCCAACTTGACCTCCCAGAGCTTGGAACCATCGTTCAGGTCGTAACCGCGAAGAGTACCGAACCACGTGGGGCAGACGACAGTCCCGCCGACGACCGCCGCGCCGCCGCCGGGGTAGTCACCCAGGCCGACCTGCCACAGCTCGGTCATATCGCCGACAGATAAAGCCGCAATCTTCGCCCCGTCGTGGGCCAGGACGACGACCCCCCCCGTCACGACGGGCAGACCGACCGGCGGCTGGCCCAGGGTGGTCTGGGCCAAGAGGGCGCCGTCGGCGGGGTTCAGGGCGGCGAGCTGTCCCGAGCGGGCGGCGATGTAGAGCGCGGCCCCGGCCAGAGTGACCCCCCCGTAGGCCCTCCCCTCCACCCTGACCGACCAGACCCCCTCGCCGGTGCGCCGGTCCAGGGCGCTGACCACGCCGTCCTGGGAGGCGAAGTAGACGCAACGCTCGTCCACCGTCGGGTGGGACAGGATGGGGGACGGCGCGGCGTAAACCCAGACCACGCCGCCGGTGAGGTTATCCAGGGCGAAGAGGGCTCCGCTCTCGTCGGGCACGTAGAGGAAGTTGCCGTAGGGGGTCGGGCCCACGTCGCACGGTCCGGCCAGCTCGACGCGCCACCGGACCTCCCCCGTGATGCGGTCGAGGGAGACCACCGCCCCCCGGCCCAGGGAGAGGTAAACCGCGCCGTCGGTGAGCGCGGGCGCCCCGCGGACCGGCTCGCCCAGGTCCGCGCGCCAGCGCTCCTCCCCCGTGGCGGGATCGGCGGCGACCACGTGCCCCGCCTCGTCGGCTGCGACGGCGATTCCGGGCGCGGCGACGGGCCAGGCGAAGGTCGTCCCGCCGGTCGCGAGGCGCCAGCACTCGACGGGCGGCGCCGCGGCGTCGCCGGGAAAGACGCCAGAGTGGGTCCAGTCGCGCCCGGCGCAGCGCCATCCCGCCATCCGGGCGGGATCTGGCTCGGGGCGGGTGAGCGCGTCGGGGACGGCTTCCTCCTCGACCCCCCCGTCTCCGCAGGCGAGGAAAAACGAAAGGACGATCGGCGCGAGACCTCGAACGCGCACGTTACCCTTCCCTGAGTTTTTTAGCGATCCCGGCGACCAGGAGCAGACCCATGTAGGCCCGGTAGAGGATGGGCATCTCGGGCGCGGTGATGCGGATCCGCCGCCCGCCGGTCCGCTCGAAGCCGGGGTAGAGCGCCAGCAGGTCGGCCATCTGGGTCTCGGTGAGGTCCACCTCCAGGGTGCACGGTTCACCGACCCGGTGGAGCGGTAGCTCCTTCCGCGAGAGGACCGCCCGCCGGGCGCCCTCGCGCAGCCGCTCCAGAACGTTCTCGGGGTGCTCGCAGGCGGCGGCGAAGCGACCGATGCCCGCCTTCGTCCGGACGAATACCACTTTCGGGCCGAAGCTCTCGGCCACCTGGGCCTCCAGGGCGGCGTCGCCGGACACCAGCCCCAGCGGCACACCGTAGTGGGCGGCGTAGGCGGCGTTGAGCTCTGTCTCGCCCACGACCTTCCCGTCCAGCCGAACCTCGTAAATCGCGCCGCCGGAGTAGGAGTGGTCCATCAGGGCGTCGGATTGACCCACCCGGCTGTGGTAGCCGACGAAGCAGGCCAGGTCGTGCTCCGGGCCGAGGCCCTCCACCATGTAGTTGGGTCGGGGGAAACCGCGGATGAGTGTCACGTCGCGCGGCAACCCGTCGGGCGGGAGGTTGAGCCCCCGGGCGTGGGAGTCGGCCACCGTGACCCCCTCGACCGGATCACCGACCTCCCGGGCGCCGTCCCGGAGCCCCTCGATGACGGCCAGAACCTCGGCGAGGGCCTGGCGGCGGGCGAAGGCGTGGTCCGGTCCCGCGGGGGGGTCGAAACCGGCCCAGTTCACCAGCCCCGAAACGCCCTCCATGTCCAGGGAGATGAAGAACCGCACTTTTTATCTCCTCGGTCAAAAGGCCGGGGTGAGGGCCTACTCCACCGGGCACCAGGCGGGATTACGGTTATCACCGCTTGTCGTCAACTGCGTCTGGTTGCGCCCGTCGGCGTCCATCACGAAGATTTCCCAGCTCGCGTAGATTCCCTGGCCCCCGATGCGATTGGATTCAAAGGCGATACGGCGGCCATCCGGGCTCCAGGCAGGATACAAGTCTGCACTACTATCATTGGTCAACTGCGTCTGGTTGCCTCCGTCGGCGTCCATCACGTAGATTTGCCATTTCCCGTCGCGTTTGGACTGAAAGGCGATGCGGCGGCCGTCGGGACTCCAGGCGGGGCAATAGCCGCCTCTTGTCGTCAACTGCGTCTGGTTGCGCCCGTCGGCGTCCATCACGAAAATTTCCGAACCAACCTTCCCCGTACTCACGGACTCGAATGCGATTCGGTGGCCGTCGGGACTCCAGGCGGGACCATACATACTGGCGGCGTATTCAGTCAACTGGGTCAGGTTGTGTCCATCGGCGTCCATCACGAAGACTTCCATATTATATGTGCGTTTGGAGTGGATGATAAAGGCGATGCGGCGGCTGTCCGGACTCCAAGCGGGATACATTCCACCCTCCGTCGTCAACTGGGTCTGATTGCGCCCGTCGGCGTCCATCACGAAGATTTCGAATTCTATTTCTCCGGTGGGGTCGGAAGAGAAGGCGATGCGGCGGCCGTCCGGACTCCAGGCGGGATAGCTGTCCCAGCTTGTGTTGTTCGTCAACTGGGTCTGGTTGCGCCCGTCTGAGTCCATCACGAAGATTTCCAAGTCCCCGTCGCGGCTTGAGTTGAAGGCGATGCGGCCCGCGCCGGACGGCCTTACCTCCGGCGGTTTTTCAACCGTCGGCGTCTCGACCGGCGGCACAGTAACCGGCGGAACGCCGCTCGGCGATGCCGCCAGCCTAACCTTGTCCCCGACGACCACAGAAAATGAGCCCTTCAGGACCGCCTCGGAGAGCTCATCGGCCAGAATCCGGGTGATGGTGGCCGTCCCGAGTTCCTTTATGTCGCGGCCGAGTAACAGGCCGGTCTCCGGATGATAGTGCTCCTTGCCCAAGCGCACCAGGTACACCGTGTCGTTCACGTTGACGCCGTCCTGGCTTCCGAGGTCGGTCTTGATGGTGTTTCCCGAAACGGAAATCACCGTGCCCTCGACGGAGATGGTTTCGGACAGCTTGACGGCCAGCGTGTTGGCCGCCGTCAACAGGCCCTCCAGGCTGCGCGATACCTCGGAGAGCGACTGCTCCACCTTGCCCGAGTAAACGTCCACCATCCGCACGCTGACGATGTAGGACCCGCCCACCTGGGCGACTTCTCCCACAATCACCTTCTGGGCGCCCGCCAACTGACCCACCTGAACGAAGCACTCCGTGGTAACACAACCGGAAAGCGCCAGCCCCTGCTCTTCCATCAGGGCCTCCAGGCGCTCCCGTTCGACGACCTCGAAGCGGCGCGTGTTGATGAGCGCATCACGGAAGCTGACCGAAACTCCTGCGGCCACGGAGGCGCTGACGCCGCTGGGCTCGATACCGATAAAGGCGATTTTGAGCTTGGGCGCGGCCAGGGCGGCGACGGCGATCAAGAGGCAGATAACGGCGCTTTTACGCATGGTATCCCCTCACGTCTTTTGAATCCGCTTTAATTTACCCCCCTTGGTCGAGCACGGAATCCATGTTGGGGCAAGGAAAATAACGGATGAGGGTCACTTCCCGAGGCAGCTCGTCGGGCAAGAAATTGTGCTGACGAACTTGGTAATCATAGCTCATCGGGGGCCGAACCGCCACACCGACACGGCGTGCGACACGGGGTTGCCCCCCGATCGAACGAAGAACGAGCTTTTGCCTCACCCGTGCAGCCCCGCCCCAGGAAAAAAGAGGGCCCCTCGCGGAGGCTCTCTCGACTCGTAAGTCTCACCCGCATCCTCGTATTAAAAGAGGGTCCCTCGCGGGACCCTCTCTTCGGTCAGTTACCGCTAATCAACTACCTCGAACACGATGCGGCGGTTCTGCTCGCGTCCCGAAGCGGTCTCGTTGGAGGCCATGGGATCGTCGGGGCCCTTGCCCACGGCGGTCAGACGGTTCCGTTCAATGCCGAAGTCGTTTACCAGCGAGTCCACCACGGCCTGTGCGCGGTCGCGGGAGAGCTGCATCAGGAAGGTGCGGTCGCCGCGGTCGGTGGTGTGGCCGACGATCTGGACCTTGATGAAGGGGTTCTCGATCATGATCCGCGCGGCCTCCTCCAGCTTGCGGGAGGAGCCGACCAGCATCACGGCCAGGTTCGGCTCGAAGTTCACGCCCTCGAGATAGAGGGTCTTGGGTCCTTCGTAGATCACGGGCGGGGTGTCCGGGCAGCCGTCCTCGTCCTCGAACGCGTTGACCGTCTCCGGCTCGTTGGGGCACTTGTCCTTCTCGTCCGGGATGCCGTCCGAGTCGTTGTCCGGGTCGGGGCAACCGTCGGAGTCCTTGTACCCGTCCATGTCCTCTGGCTCGTCGGGGCACTCGTCCTCGGTGTCGGGGATGCCGTCGTTATCGTTATCGAAATCGGGGCAGCCGTCGAAGTCCTCGAAGCCGTCGAAGTCCTCGGGGACCTCGGGGCAGCCGTCGACGTCGTCCGGGATGCCGTCCCCGTCGGTGTCGCGGGGGACCAGGTTCACGTCGGCGGAGAAGCCGGTTATGACCTCGATCCAGGGGTTATCCTTCCCCACGCCCAGGGCCACGGCGAAGTCGTAGTAGAGGAAATCGTCGCCGGACAAACGGATGCCGGGCACGACCTGGAACCAGTTGTCGGTGACGGCGTAGGTCCGGCCGTCGCGCTTCTGCTGCTCGGCGAAGGCGTACTTGCCGACCAGGTCGGTGATGAAGGAGAAGTTGTCCGTGGCCTTGACCTCGAAGCCCGCGCCGTAGAGGAAGTAGTCGGGCACGGGGTAGTCGCTCATCGCCACGACCCGCTCCGTATCGCCCGTGCTCTCGTCGAACATCCACTCGTAGAGGTCGTAGGTGCCCAGGGTCAACCGGTAGCCGAGGTTGAGGTGGTAGCTGAAGAGATCGTTCTTGCCCACGTGCTTCGAGAGGGCGTAGATGAAGTCTATGTTGGTGTCGCCGTGGGTCGTCCAGTTGAGCGCCTCGTCGTAGAAGTTCGTTTTGAGGTCGTCCTCCTGGGCGATACCCGACCCGAGATCGAAGCCCAGAACGAGGGACATCCCGGGCAGGTAGCCGTTATCATCCTCGTAGATGGGGTAGAACTTCGTCCCGATGAAGAGCTCGGAGAGTCCGATCTCCTCTATCTCGGTGTCCAGGACCTTGTGCGCCGCGAAGGTCGGGGTCACGGAGAACTCCCACCAGTCGAAGAAGCAGAAGGTGAGGTCGAAGGGGTTCCGGCTGTAGACGTCGGCGATGTAGTCGTCGGTCGTGTCTGCCCACTCGTAGCCCGAGCCTTGGATTTCCTGGTAGTACGCCCAGATGTCGAAGTGCAGCCCCAGGGCGATGCCCCACTGCTGGATGGTGTCGGCGGACCAGAGCTTGAACTGACCCGCCATGCCGTAGGGATTCGTGCCCTTTGCACTGACGCTGACGGTCAGAACAACGAGCAGCGCTACGATCAACAAAAGCTTGCGCATGGGTGAACTCCTTTCAAACTGCCGCTGTCGTTGTTCTTGTTTACTCCACCTCGACGATTACCGGGTCGGACATGTTGCCCGAGTAATCCACGAAGCAGACGGCCCACTTGTAATCCTCGTAATCCATGGTGCCGACGTCGAAACCGGTGTCCACGAACCCGTAGGAGTAGTTCTCGCTGAAGAAGTACTTGTAGGGGTAGTAACCCGATGGGTTATGCACGTCCCAGCCCAGGATGGGGTTCTGGTCTCCCCTGAAGCCGTCCAGGTCCGGGTTGTAGGCGGGAAAGTCCAGCTCCACGTTGTTCGTGTTAAAAACCACGTTGGGCTCGTCGTAGATGATCAACTTGTTGGAACTTTTCCAGTTCTCGGGCAGGATGGGGTTGGAGCGTATGGTCTCGGGCACCATGTACTTGCCGTCGGTCAGCTCAACCCAGTTCCCGCCGGCGGCCTTCCGCCAGACCTTGAAGCCGAAGTAGCCGGGGTTTTTGGGGTCGTACAGCTCCCGGGACTGGTACATGGTGATGTAGGGTTTGTCGAGCGGGGTGGGCTGCCCGCCTTGACCGCCTTCCCACTCCCGGTACACCAGCAGGGTCCCCAGGTACTCGGGGTGCCGCTCGAGGTCGTAGGGCGGGAAAACCTGAGCCCTGACCGGTGAGCCGGGTTGGTTCTGATCCTGGTAGAGATCGTTGGCGACCGGGTCCGTGCACCCGGCGACCAAGAGCATCACCAGGAGGGCTATGGGCACGAACCTGCGCGCGAAGGTAAACTGGAATCTATTTATCCTCATTGTGCCTCCTTTGGCTGTGGACATTTGACGGCTCGCTCCAAACACTGCAAAAAATGATATTACACCAACGCCGGAAATCGAGTCAAGCTTCACGTACCCGAACACGAACCGCGTCTTCCCGGTTAACCACCATATTTACAAGATGTTAAGCATCCATCTTGACCCGCGAAGGATCCGACTGATAAGATAAAAGGAGCGGTCATCCACATTTCACCCCCTCATCTCGGAAAGAGGTTCAAGCATGCGCAAGGCCGTTTTGACCATCGTCCTTCTGGCCCTCTTGGCCCTACCGGCCAGCGCCCGCGTCGGCGCCGGCCTACGTCTGGGATACCAGGACCCCTCCTTCTGCATCAACCTCATAGGCGACTTCAAGTTGACCTCCAACATAGACATCACCGCCGAATTCGACATAATCACCGCCGGCGTCTTCGTCGGCCAGTTCACCGGCAACTTCAAGTATTCCTTTAACGTTCCCTCGATAAACCCCTACGTCGGGATGGGATTGGGAATAGGCTTTGTCGGCAGCACATACTACTACGGGGGGGGAGCCTACTTCGCCCTTCCATTCCACGTGGGCATGCAGATACCCCTCGGGGCAAATTTCTACCTGGACACCGAGGTGCGCCCCGTTCTCGGCATCGGGGAGGTAACACATTTCTCCTTCGGCTTCCTCGCCGGCGTCGTGTACTTTTTCTAGCGCAGCGCGGGGATATATTGCGGGGGACCCGGCGGGTCCCCTTTTATCTTGCATAATCGCGCCCGGCGTGTTATTCTTCCCGCGCTGGGTCCTTGGCGGCAGCCCCTCGAGGACCGGGACCCGGCCCAAGGAGAGCGGGCAGATTCCGTCTCCTCCCGGAAAACGAGGGGCACTGAAGGTTGACTCCTTTAGCCGGCCGCCGCGCCGGCTTTTTCATCCACGGATGGATGAGATGCTCGGACGCGCAAAAATTATCTTTACCCTGGCGGCGATCCTCGCGGGCTGCGGCTTAGGCTGCGCCTCAAAAAAGCCCTGCGATCTCACCCGCGAGGACTTCGATGACGCGATGTTCGCCCTGGACTCGGGCGACCTCGTAACCGTGGAGGAGGTCGTCGGAAGGCTCCAGGAGCGCGACCCCGAAGAGCCGCTGATTCCCTTCTTCCAGGGGATGCTGGCCCATCGCCGGGGGGACGCCGAGGAGGCCGACCTCCTCTTCGACGACTTCTACTCGTCCGCCTACGACCGCTACATCAAAGGTTTTGACAAACTGTCCATCTACGACCGCACCCTGATTCAGACGGCCCGCACCGCCGCCCTCGACGTGATGGACCTCTACATAGGCGAGGGCCGCTACATGGCCTCCAACCTTTTCAACATCCTCGTGGACGACCTCGACGCCGCCGCCAAGTACGGCGGCGCCAACCGCTAGAGGAGAAAAATGCCTCTCACCAAGGATACGAAGTCGGAAATCATCGCCAAGTTCGGCGCCAACGAAAGGGACACCGGCTCCTCCGAGGTTCAGATAGCCCTCTTGACCACCCGCATCACCGATCTGACCGAACACTTCAAGCTGCACCCCAAGGACCACCACGGTCGCCGGGGACTGTTGAAGCTGGTCAGCAAACGCCGGCACCTCCTTAACTACCTACAGCGCACCGAAGAGGAGCGCTACCGCAAGCTGATCACCGAGCTCGGCCTCCGCAAGTGACTGGGGGTCCAGCTCGCGAGAATGGCACGAAAGTGAGACTTTACCCATGAGCCTACGCAAAGAGATAACCATCGGGCAGAACACCCTGGTGCTGGAAACCGGCCGCGTGGCCAAACAAGCCGACGGCGCCGTCCTGGCCTCCCTGGGCGACTCCGTCGTCCTCAACACCGCCTGCATAGACCCGCAACCCCGCGAGGTGGACTTCATCCCCCTGACGGTGGACTACCGGGAGCGCAAGAGCGCGGGCGGCAAAATCCCCGGCGGTTTCTTCAAGCGCGAGGGGCGACCCTCCACCAGCGAGATACTCGTCTGCCGTATGATAGACCGCTCGATCCGCCCCATGCTGCCCAACTCCCACAACCGCGAGACCCAGATAGTCGGCACCGCCTTCTCCGCCGACCCCGAGCACCCGACCGACATCGTGGCGATGAACGGCGCCTTCGCCGCCCTGGCCCTCTCCAGCATACCCCACGAGCACATCCTCGGGGCGGTCCGCGTGGGCAGGATTGACGGCACGCTGGTGTTCAACCCGAGCAACAGTGAGCTGGAGAAATCGCAGATGGACATCGTGGTCTCCGGCAGTTCCGGCGCCCTGGTGATGGTCGAGGGCGAGGCCAAGGAGGTGCCCGAGGAGGTTCTGACCGAGGCCCTGGAGGCCGCCCACGCCGAGATAAAAAAAATCATCGCCCTGATCAAAGAGATGGTCGCCGAGGTCGGGAAGCCGAAGCAGGTACCGGAGGAGATCGCGCCGGACGCCGAAATCGCGGCCCTCGTCCGAGAGATGGTCGGGGATAACCTTTTCCGGGCGATGACCGGAGCCGCCGACAAGCTGGCGCGCAAGGCCGCCATCAAGGAAATTAAAAATGACGTGCTGGCCGAGCTCGAGGAGCGCTGGAAGGAGTCCGAGGATAAGGCCCACCGGCTCACCCAGGCAAAGCGCATCCTCAGAGAGCTCGAGCGCGAGGTGGTCCGGGGACGCGTGGTCACCGAGGGCCTCCGCGTGGACGGACGGAAACCGGACCAGGTCCGCCCCATCACCATCGAGACCTCCTTCCTCCCCCGCACCCACGGCTCCACCCTCTTCACCCGCGGCGAGACCCAGGCCATGGTCACCGTCACCCTGGGCACCGTCTCCGACGAGCAGAAGATAGAAACCCTGACCGAGGAGTACTGGTCCCGCTTCCTGTTGCACTACAACTTCCCGCCGTACTCGGTGGGCGAGGTGCGCTTCCTGCGCGGGCCCGGGCGACGGGAGATAGGACACGGCATGCTGGCCGAAAGGGCGATAACCGCCATCCTGCCCAACAAGGACGATTTCCCTTACACCATCCGCATCGTCAGTGACATCACCGAGTCCAACGGGTCGTCCTCCATGGCCACGGTATGCGGCGGGTCTCTCGCGCTCATGGACGCCGGCGTACCGGTCAAGGCCGCCGTGGCCGGCGTCGCCATGGGCCTGATAAAAGAAGGCGACGAGTACATCATCCTCACCGACATCCTCGGCGACGAGGACCACGTGGGCGACATGGACTTCAAGGTCGCCGGCACCCGCAACGGCGTGACGGCCCTGCAGATGGACATCAAGCTCGACGGCCTGCCCACCGAGGTGCTCAAGCGGGCCCTGGAGCAGGCCCGGTGCGGCAGGGTCCACATCCTGGACCGCATGGACGAGGTCCTGCCCGTGCACCGCGCCGAACTCTCCCCCTACGCCCCGCGCATCCAGACCCTGGACATCCCCACGGACAAAATCCGCGATCTCATCGGCCCCGGCGGCAAGATAATCCGCGGCATCATCGAACAGACCGGCGTATCCATAGACGTGGAGGACGACGGCCACGTGACCGTCGCCTCGGCCGATCTCGACGCCCTCGAGCGGGCCATGAAAATCATCCGGGGCATCGTCACCGACCCCGAGCCGGGCCAGGTTTACACCGGCAAGGTCGTCCGGATAATGAACTTCGGCGCCTTCGTCGAGATACTCCCCGGGAAGGACGGCCTGGTCCACATCTCCGAGCTGGAGTGGGGCCGCGTCGGCAAGGTCGAGGACGTCTGCAAGGTCGGCGACGAGATGACGGTCAAGGTCACCGAGATTGACTCCCAGGGCCGGCTCAACCTCTCCCGCAGGCTCCTTCTGGAAAAGCCCGAGGGCTTCGAGGAGCGCCGGCGCGACGACGACCGGGGCTCTGACCGGGGCTCCGACAGGGGCGGCTCGGGGCGAGGACGGTCCGACCGTCGCCCCAGGAGGGACCGCTGACCCACTCCGCATCAGGGAGGTTTCCCGTGAAAAAACTGCTGCTCATTCCGGTCCTCCTCCTGACCCTCGTCGCCTGCGAGGAGGAGGGGGAGACCGTCGAGACCGGCTACGGTATCGCCGGACTGGAACTATCCGCCGCCCAGCTCGACCTGGGCGACACTCTGGGCGTGGTGTTCACCGTCACGCGGCCCGCCCTGGACGCCAAAACCGGCGAGTACAACGTGGTCGAGCAGATAGAAATCTACCTGGCCGACGACCCCGACTCCATCGCCTTCGCCGACGGGGCCATCGCCGCGCTCACCGGCAAGGGCGAAGCCGTCGAATTCAGCAACGAGATTCTCATAGACCCTGTAGCCTTCCTTCCCGGTACCTACGAGGTCCACGTCACCTGCTTCGACAAGGTCAAGGCCAACGAGCGGGCCGAGGCCACCGCCCACTTCACCATCGAGGCCCCGCCCACCCCTCTGCCGGAGAACGTCCAGGAGCCGCTGCCCCAGGAGGAAGCCCGGGTCCAGTAACCCTCAGTTGACGCCTCCCCCTTTATGTGCTACATTCTCTTCGCGGGGTGGAGCAGTTCGGTAGCTCGTTGGGCTCATAACCCAAAGGTCGCCGGTTCGAGTCCGGCCCCCGCAACCAAAGGGGGCCAGTATAGTGGGCCCCCGCCATAGTAAAGAGACAACGCCGTACGCGGCGTTGTTTTCGTTTCCAGGCCGCAACCAAAGGGGGCCAGTATAGTGGGCCCCCGCCTTAACAAGCGCAACGTCGAATCCGGCGTTCTTTCCGCTCCCGGCCCCCGCAACCAAAGGGGGCCAGTATAGTGGGCCCCCACCATCACACCGTAGGGCGGGGATTTGCCTTCGGCCGCAGATACCTATCCCCGCCCTACGGCCAATGACCTACGTAGGGGCCGACCGACGGCGCGCCGTTTAGGTCGGCCCGCTTCCACTCTCCTTCCCAGGGAGAGGCGCGCCTACGGGTCAGGGTGAGGGTCGGGGCCTGAAAACGGCGGGGACTGAAACTCCCGCCCAACATTCAGCAGGGGCGTCGGCGCGGAATTGGCATCTAACGGGCGTCATGGCTCAGACGACCGGCGGCGGGGTGACGGTCAGACGCCCAGCTCGGGCGGGTTCGCCGGGTCGAAGGCGACCGGCGTTTGTTTTTCCCGGGTCAGGGCCGTTCGCGCCTCACCCAGGGCTGCCTCGAGGGGCTCTTTTTCCGGCGGATGCCCGCCGAAGGCGCCCAGCGTCTTGACCGCGGCGGAAAGGTACGCCGCCGCCCCGGGATAATTCCCGGTTTCGCGGGCGAGCAGCCCCAGCTCGCCGAGGGACTGCGCAACTCCCGGCGCCGCGTTTATCTTGAAAAATCCCAGGTACGCGGAGCGCAGTAAATCGTACGCCCTCCGGCGGTCGCCGGTCGTCCGCAGTGCGGCCCCCAGGTTCAGGCGACACTTCAGTTTCTCCACCGAATCCGGCATCCTGTCCAACACGGGTTCCGCCTCCCCGATGAAACGCGCCGCCTCTTCCGTCTTCCCCAAAAGGCCGTTCAGCCTGGCCAGAATGGACTGGCAGTAAGTGACCTTGTTCGCCTGGCCCAGCTTCGTGTAAACGCCCAGGGCCTTGCGCATCGTGGTCAGCGCCCCGTCGAGCTTACCGGCGTCCGCCTCAACCAGCGCCTTCCTGACCAGAATCTGCGCGAGGGTTATCGGCTCTTCAATCCCCTTGAGCACCTTCAGGGCCTCCTGCAAGGCCTCTTCGGCGCCCTCGTGCTCCCCGATACACGAGCGGGCGAACCCCAGATTAGACAGCGCCTCGGCGATGGCGCATGGGGTGTCCAGCTCCCGGAAGATGGAGAGCGCCCGTTCGCAAAGCCCCATCCCCTTCCTGTATTTGCCTATCTCGATGTACACGCCGCTCAGGTTGGAGAGCATCACCGCCTCGCCGAAGCGGTTGTTGCCCTTCGAGAAGAGAAATACCGCCTCCTCCAGTGACGTCGCGCTCTTCCGGAACTCGCCCAGCTCCAGGTAAACCAGGCCGAGGTTGCCCAGATAACCGACCAGAATCTCCTCGTTGCGGCAGTGTCTCTGGCTCTGGATGGCGGATTTGTATGACTCCTTGGCCAGGTCCAGCTCGCCCCGGTCGCAGTAGACGTTCCCCAGGTTGTTGACGGACCCGCTCGCCAGGGACACGTCGCCGATGATCCCCGCTATTCGGTGGGCGCGTTTGAAGTGCTCGATCGCGCTCTCGTACATGCCCCGGCGGTTCAGGATGACGCCGATGTTGTTCAGACAAAGCGCGATCCCCGGTTTGTAATCCGCCTCCTCAGCAATGACGAGGGCGCGGTTCAGGATCTCGAGCCCCTCTTCCACATTGCTGCGCAGCTCCTCGACCGCCCCGAGCTGAATCATGGCCTTGGACATGCCGGGCTTGCACTCAAGCGCGTCGAACCGCTCCACCGAGGAACGGAAGGAAGCCGCCGCCTCGGCGAACCGGCCCGCCCGCTTGTGACAGGCGCCCAGATCGAGGTGGGTCCAGGCCGCTCCGACGTCGTCGCCCGCTTCCCGGAAGAGTCGCAGGGCTTCGCCCAGGGGGCCGAGGGCGTCGTCGTGCTGGTTCGCCGACCGTTCGACGAAGCCCAGGGAGCGCTTGAGGGTGGCCAGCTGGACGACGTCGCCGGCGCCGGAAATGCCAATGCCGTGGAGCACGATGTGCCTGGCCCGCCCGTACTCGCCCAGGGACGCCTCCGTGACGCTGATTCCCGTCAGGGCGTCCATCTGGATACCCGGGTGCGCGAGCCGCTGGCCCGCGCTCATAGCCTGCATGTAGGTGCCCTTGGCGGTTTCGTGGTCGCCCGACTCCATCCGGCAGTAGGCGACCAGGTTCAAGAGCGCCGCGACGTTGGTCTCGTCCTCGACCTCCGCGCTCAGAGCCGTCAGGAGGTCCTGCGCCTCGGTCGTCTTCCCCTCCGAGAGGAACCGGTAGCACTTGAGCAGCGCCTTTTTCCGCTCTTCCCGGACGAAGCGCGGGGGGAAGAGGGGCGGGAAACCCGACCACTCGACCTTCAAGCGCAGGGAGCGCACGGCCTCTTCCGGAGTCAACATCCCGCCGTCCTAAGTCACATTCAACGAAATCAAATAGTTACGAGATAAGACTTTAGTAATATATTCGAAAATACGCCCTCCGTCAAGGTTTCCGGCCCGGCATTCATCCCCCGCCGGAAAGAGGGCTGTCCTCCCCCTACGATCGGGAGGAGACGGGGGTTCCGACGGGGTTCCCGGAGGCGCCGCGGCCGCCCGCTTTATTTCCCTCGGGCGGCGTCGTATAATCGGTGGGACTTTTCAACGACCATCGCAAACCTCAAACCGGAGGATGGCCACGATGCTGCCCCCCTTCAAGAACGAACCCTACGTGAACTTCTCGGAACCGGGCCCCCGGAAAAAAATGGAGGAGGCCCTGAAGCTGGTCGAATCGAAGCTCGGCCGTACCTACCCGCTTGTCATAAACGGCGAGCACGTGGAGACGCACAGGACCTTCGATTCTATCAACCCCGGCAACACGGACCAGGTGGTCGGCACCTTCCACAAGTGCACCGCCGAGCTGGCCGCCAGGGCCATCGAGTCGGCAAACGAGGCCTTCGAGAGCTGGCGAAGAGTCCCGGCCGAGCACCGGGCGCGTTACCTGTTGAACGCCGCCCAAATCTGCCGCGAGCGCCTATACGAGCTCTCCGCCTGGATGGTGTACGAGGAGGGGAAGAACTGGATCGAGGCCTACGCCGACACCTGCGAGGGAATTGATTTTCTCGAATTCTACGCCCGGGAGGCGATTCGCTACGCCCGACCCCAGGAGCTGACCCCCTGGCCCGGCGAGGAGAACGACTACTTCTACATCCCCCTGGGCGCGGGGGTCGCCATCCCGCCCTGGAACTTCCCCTTCGCCATCATGGCCGGCATCACCACGGCGCCCATCGTCGCGGGGAACACCGTCTGCCTGAAGCCCGCCACCCCGGCCCCGGCCATCGCCTGGCAACTGGTGGAAATCTTCGAGGAGCTCAACCTTCCGCCGGGCGTGCTGAACTTCATCCCCGGCTCCGGCGGCGAAATCGGCGACCTCATCGTGGACCACCCCCGGACCCGCTTCATCAACTTCACCGGCTCCATGGAGGTGGGTACGCGCATCTTCGAGCGCGCCGCCAAGGTCCACCCCGGGCAGAGGTGGCTCAAGCGGACGGTGCTGGAGATGGGCGGCAAGGACTTCATGGCCGCCGACGAGACGGCCGACGTGGACGCCTTCGTCGAGGGCGTCGCCGTGGCGGCCTTCGGCTACCAGGGCCAGAAGTGCTCCGCCGGCAGCCGCGCCATGGTCCACGAGAAAATCTACGACGAGGTGGTGGAAAAGCTCGGCAGGCGTGTCCCCAAGATCGTCACCCACGACCCCACGGAGTGGATTGACGGCCCGGCGGTGAACAACCACGGCCCAGTAATCACCCGGGACTCCTACGACAAAATCCTCTCCTACATCGAAATCGGCAGGAAGGAGTCCCGGCTGTTGTGCGGGGGCAGGCCGGCACAGGTCATCGGCCGCCAGGGGTACTACATCGAGCCCACGGTCTTCGTGGATGTGCCCTGGAACGCCCGCGTCGCCCAGGAGGAAATTTTCGGCCCCGTCACCGCGGTGGTGAAGGCCAAGGATTTCGACGACATCGTGCGCATCGCCAACTCGACCCCCTTCGGCCTCACCGGGGCGCTGTACTCGAAAAAACGCGAGAACCTCGAGCGCGGCCGGCGCGAGCTCCACACGGGGAACCTCTACCTGAACCGCAAATGCACCGGTGCCCTGGTGGACGTGCAGCCCTTCGGCGGGTTCAACATGTCGGGGACCGACTCGAAGGCCGGCGGCCGCGACTACCTGCTGCTCTTCCTGCAGGGGAAGAGCGTGAGCGAGAAACTGTAGCGAACTCTCCCTTAATCTTGACAGCGCAAACAAGAAACAGTAAGCTGATTAAGGCTTGCTGTTTCTTTTTCTAACTTCCATGTAGAGGATAAATCATGGGTAAGGTTCCTGTTGTTGTCTTTTGTGAGATTTGCGGAGCTGGGATCAACCTGGTTCGCGGCGATAATATTTACAAGTGCCGAGTTTGTGGAAAAAGAGTATGCGCAAAATGTTGGTCATATGACCATGATTTTGGGGATCGGTGTAATGAGTGTGCAGAACCTTTTATTGAAGCTAGAAGGATAGAAGAAGAACGAGAAAAAGAACTAAAGAAACGGATTGAAGAACAAGAACGAATTCAAAAACAAATTCAACAACAAAAAGTTAAAAAAGAGTGGGCTACAAGAGGTTTGACTTTAGTTATTTTTGTTTTTATTATTTTAGTTGTCGCGTTAATTAACCTTATTTTTTGTTGAAAAGGAAGAAAAGATGAGTTTAGACGAGATGTATGAGGATGAATGTAATGATGGGTTGTCTGATATGGAAGGCATTTATTGCGACGAAGGGGAGATGGCTGCCTTAATGCAAGCGTTCACATATGCAGAGGTGCTTAAGGAAATTGAGAACCTAGCGAAAAAACGAAGAGAACTTCAAGCAGTAGCAGCAGAAGAGCAGAGAAGACGCAACGATGATTTTGATTTACATACTGCTTTAAGCTCATCCAGCCGGATTCTCGCCTCACGCTATACAAGTTATGACAGCCCCTTTAGGTATGGTGGGCCGATGCATCAGCTTGGCGGTGGGATGATGGTGTTAGCCCAGCAAACAAGATCATTGATGAGTAGTTGTCCCGGTTATCAACCAAATCCTGTTCAGATGTCAGCCATGCAAATTTTCCCTCGGTAGTAATTTAGCGCGGGACCGACTCGAAGGCCGGCGGCCGCGACTACCTGCTGCTCTTCCTGCAGGGGAAGAGCGTGAGCGAGAAAATCTAGCCTCCGAATCCCCGGCGAAGCGCAAAGACGCGTAGGGGCGGGTGTCCACACCCGCCCGCGGGCCGACCTGAGCGGCGCGCCGTCGGTCGGCCCCTACGAGGGTGGCGCGTGGTTCACACCTCACCCGCAGGAGCGGGGTTACGTACGCCAGCCGAAAATATAAAACGAAGGGCGGTGCGAGGCTGGCTCCATCGCTCCCTCCGTTCGTCCCCGATGGGCTCTGCGGCGTCGAACACATACATATCGAAAAAGTGCTATACTTCCCCTCAATGAAAAGGGAAACACCACGGAGCAAAGAAGTGTAGAACGGGAAATTTTTCCCGAAGTCTTTAAAAAATTCCCCGTTCTCGCAGTGGTGATCCTCGCGGCAGGCCTCGGGCTGGTGTGGATACCCGCCCGATTTATATAACCGGGATTAGAAGCCAAAACACGTCTGGAAGCATCAGTGATGGCGTCATCTGCAGAGTTTTCCACCCGTGCAACTCGGTAAGGAGTCAAGCCATTGAGCACGATGTCATCGAAACCCCGAGTGCTGTTGAGCACCGTCTACAAGCGTTTCTCGGGTATCTACGTGGACTTCGTCAACGACAACTTCCAGCACAAGCCCTGGAGCCCGTGCATGCCGCGCGATTTCAACATCGGCCTCCGATTCATCAAGCGCAACGTGCCCGAGGTGGAGCTGCTCGAGTTCCCGAATTGGAATGAGTACAAGGCCAAGCTGGCGGAAGGCTGGGACATCGTCGGGTTCAGCCTCTACCAGAGCGAGATAACCGAGGTCGAGCGGATGATCGCGGAGGCCCGGCGCCAGGGCGTGCGCGAAATATGGGCGGGGAACTACGGCGCCCTCGACCCGCACATTGAATCCCTGGTGGACCGCACGGTCATCGGACCCGGCGAGAACGCCGTCGCCGAGCTCTTCGGACACCGGGTGCCCGACGACCAGATCAAACACCCCCTGGTAATCGGCAACCTCAGCATCAACCACGGAAAAATCAAGCTGATTAACGTGGCGATTCTCTACACCAGGCACGGCTGCCCGTACAAATGTGTCTTCTGCCAGGCCGCGGCCTTCGGGGGGGGGCACTCCTTCAACATCAACGAGGAAGGCATCGAAAACGTGCTCCGAAAGCTCAAGAGCATGGGGATAAAATACCTCCTGCTCTTCGACGAGACCTTCGGCATAGACCCCGTGGCCAGCGACCACATCACCCTCCTCTTCGCCCGGTACGGCTTCCACTGGTTCGCGATGACCCGGGCCTCGATCGTGCTCCACAACCTGGACACCTGGTGCGAGCGCGGGCTGATAGCCACCTGCATCGGCGTCGAGGTCGTCTCCCAGCAGGTGCTCGACACCGTCAATAAAAAGCAGAAGGTGGAGGAGATAATCGAGTTCGCGCGCAAAACCAAGGAGAAGGGGCGGATCTACCGGATGATCAACTACATCGTCGGCCACGAGAACATGGATGAGGCGGATACCCTCCGGGACGTCCGCCGGCTGGGGGAGATGGGCTTCGACGTCTTCGCCCTCAGCATACTGACCCCCTTCCCAAAGACGCCGATGTGGGACCAGTTTGAATCCACCTACGGTATCTTCGACCGCGATTACCGGCACTATAACACCGAGCATCTGGTCTGGAACCACCCGTACATAACCCCCGAACGGATGAGGTTCCTGCACCGGGAGGCGCACCGGATACTCAACCGGCCGTTCAAGACGGCGGGCGGGATATTGAACCGGTTGATTCTGCCCCGCAAGCAGTCTACCCGGTTGGCCCTGGACATGGGTTGATCGAGCGGCCGGAACCCGGGGCGAATCAGCCCATTGTGCCGATGGATTGCCGTAGCGGCGGGTCTCCTGACCCGCCCGTTTTTTACCCCTCACCGCTCTCCCACGGGGAGAGGGAGAATAAGGCGGCACTCACCCCGGCTCGCGCGTCGCGTGTTGTTTTAATGTAGGGCGGGGGCTCCGCACTCCTCCCAAATAAATCCGCCCCAGCCGTACATCGAGGGTAGACCCCGGCGCAGGCTCGGAACCGGTGTGCTATAATTCTGCGAGCGTGGCTCGGAACCGCTTTCCCGGAGAACAACCGTGACCCTGACCGACGGACGGCAAAGGCTCGCCAAGTGGCTGCTCGTGGCGGCGCTGGCCTTTTCTGCGGCCTCGGCGGTCTGGTTCGCCGTCGAGTTCGACTGGCTCTCCCTGGACGACGTCTACATCACCCTGCGCTACGCCCGCAACTGGGACGATGGACTAGGCCCGGTGTACAACCCCGGAGAACGCGTCGAGGGCTACACGAACTTCGCCTGGATGGCGCTACTGGCGGGGTTGATGAAGCTGGGCGTGCCGGGACCACTGGCGGCGAAAGCGCTGGCCGAGCTCTGCATCCTGGGGGCCATCATTTTCGCCTGGCTCCTGGGGCGGCGCCTGGGGGGAAGGGACTCGTGGGCCGGTCCGGCGACCGCCTGGGCGCTGGCCCTCTCATCGAGCTTCACCTTCTGGGGCCTGGCCGGGGCGATGGAGGTCGCCCCCCTGGCCCTGACGCTCACCGCCGGCTTCTACCTGCTCCTGGGCGGAGAAAACGCCGACGCGAAGAGAAGGAACCGGGAAATAATCGGGGCCGGGCTGCTCTTCGGCCTCAGCGGCCTCCTGCGGCCCGAGGGCAACCTCTTCACCCTCCTGGGCGTGCTCTACGTCTGGCCGGGCCGGGAGGGGCGGCTCAAGCGCCTGCTCATCTACCTGCTGCCGACGGCGATACTGGTGGGCGGGCACGAGGTCTTCCGCCTGGCCTACTACGGCGACTGGCTGCCCAACACCTTCTACGCCAAGACCGGCCTCAACGGCAGGCTGCTCCTGCGGGGCCTGGGATTCATGGGCGGCTTCATCCTGAGCCACCTGCCGCTGTTTCTGCTCGCGGCGGCCCTTCCCTGGCGCAGGCTCGGGCGACGTCTCGCCCCGATGCTCGCCGCCGTCGGGCTTTACTTCATCTACCTGGTCCTCATCGGGGGTGACTGGATGGCCTGGCGCCTGCTGGTGCCGGTTCTGCCGATACTGGCGGTGACGGCGGGGCTGGGTCTGGACCGATTGCGGGGGCTCAATCTACCGTTGCGGAAGGCCGCCCTGCCGGTCCTGGTCGCGGCCTCGGTGGGTGGGCTCTGCCTGTTGTCAGCCTCGCGGGGCGAGTACGCCCACATCGGCGAGTACCGGTTCCATGAAACGCTGCACTTCCATACCGGCCACTGGCTCGCCGGGGTCAGCGACCCCGACGACACCATCGCCGTCTCCAGCGCGGGCATCATCCCCTGGCTGACGGGCCTGCGGGCCATAGACACGTTGGGGCTCAACGACCGGCACATCGCCCGGGAGGGGATAGACCTGGGCGGGCGGGCCACTCCGGGCCACGAACGCTACGACAACGACTACCTCCTGGACCGGAAGCCGGACTGGATAATCATGGGGCTTACGACGATCTTCCTGCTCTCGGGGGAGGAGCCGGCCTTCCTGCCCGACTACGACCTGATCACCCGCCGCGAGCTCTGGCGGGATTACCACATCGTGATGCCGCTGCTTCCGACGCGGGCCATCCTCCACCGCCGCGACGACATCGAAGGGCTGCGACGGATGGATCCCCTCACCTGGACCTGGCTGTGGTATTTCACCCATCCACTGGCGCGGGTGGTGGAGCCCCTTCCGCCGCCGCCGGTCTACGGTTACTAGAGGGAGCATCGCCACGGGTGGAGGGCCGCATCGCCGGTGCGGCTTTTTTATGTGCTCGGTAAAGGTCTCGCCTGGTCCCCGGCCGGTCGTCCACCCCCACCCGAACTGCGACCCCGAGGCCACATTGGCGGGCACACTCCCGGTACGAAGAAAGTACGGTCGCGTCAATCCCGCGACTATTTTTTATATCTTTTAATATCAATAAGATATACCTCTATCGCTTGACGGTTTAGAAAAATTGTGCTAGTCATATCATGACTAATTTGGGCTATCTACACCCGAGACGTGAAGGTAGCCGTGAACAAGCCCGCCGCAAGCCTTCTCCTGCTCCCGCCGACCCTCGCCCTCCTTTTGAGCTGCGGCCGCGTGACCGACATCAGCGGGTACGTCCTGCGGTGCGACCAGCCGACGAGACAGTCGCAGGTCGCCTCCGACCCGCTGACGGTGGACCTCGCCGGGTACGACTGCCTCACGTTCCGTGGCGTCGCCTGGGCCCGGCCCATCGCCGACGAGGCCGCACGGATGTGGGACCCCGACGCTCGGTGCTACCTGGTCGCCGGCGTCTGGCTCGACGAGACGGGGGGTCTGGCGAACGCCCGGGACTGCCCCGAGTGGCAGTTCGAGTACTTCTCCGGGGACGGGAGGCTGCTCACCGTCTGGGTGGACTGGGGCGGGGCCGCCACCACCAAGACCTGGCGCACCGAGGGAGGCTCCTTCGAAAGGCTGCCCGGCTACTCCGACGGCCAGGTGGAGAACTGGATGCGCACCGCCGCCGCCGAGTTCAGACGGCTCGAGGGGTGGAGGGACTGCGACCTCCAGCTATTCCTCTGGTCTCTCTCGGGGGACCGGTTGGGCCAGCTCCAGTTCTTCGCCGACCGCGACTGCGCCCGACTCCTCGGTTACGTCACCTTCGACCTGGACTCGGGGGGCATCGTGGAGCGCCGGATCGAGTGAGCCGTTGCCACACCGCCGGGCGTGGTTTATCATCGGGGACGAACCCGTTTTTTTAATATCGTGAATCCGCCGACCGATAAGCACGAGAAGTTGAGCCGGTTACTCCTGCTGGGGGCGGTCATCGTCGTCCTCGCGGGGGCCTTCATCTACGCCGACCGCTTCCTGTGGAACTCGGTGGACGACGCGTACATCTTCATGCGCTACGCCGACAACTGGCTCGCGGGCCACGGGCCGGTCTTCAACCCCGGCGAGCCGGTGGAGGGCTATACCAGCTTCGGCTGGCTGGCGATGCTGACGGGGCTGATGGGGCTGGGCGTCCCCGGGCCGGTCGCGGCGAAGGTCCTGGCCGGGCTCTTCGGCGTGGGGGCCGTCATCCTGACCTGGCTTCTGGGACGAAGATTGGGCGGGAAGGGAAGCTGGGCCGGTCCGGGCGCGGCGTGGATGGTGGCGCTGAACGGGAGCTTCCAGTTCTGGCACCTGGCCGGGGCCATGGAGACGGGCGCCCTGGCGGTGTGCCTGGCCGGGGGATTTTACCTGCTCCTCGGACGGGAGGGGGCGGACGAGCGACGCCGCAGGGGCGAGCTTCTCGGGGCGGGGGCCCTCTTCGGCCTGGGCTACCTGGTCCGGCCCGAGGCGGCATTATTCGCCCTCACCGGTCTCGCCTGGCTCGTCTTCCGCCGGGACCGGAACTGGCCGCAGGTTTTCATCTTTCTGGCGCCCCTCGCCGTCCTGGCCGGAGGGCAGCTCGCGTTCCGGCTCCTCTACTACGGCGACTGGCTCCCCAACACCTTTTACGTCAAGGCGGGGCTGAGCTGGCGCCTCGCGGAGCGCGGTCTGAGCGACCTGGGCCGGTTTTTGTTATTCACCGCGCCGCCGCTCGCCTGCCTGGCGGCCGTCCGGTGGAGGAACCAGGGACGCAAGCTCTGGCCGATTCTCGCCGGCACGGCGGCCTACTGGCTCTTTTTCGTCGTCATCGGCGGGGACTGGATGGTTTTCCGGCTCCTGGTGCCCACCCTGCCGCTGGTCTTCACCGCCGCCGCCCTGGGCGCGGAACGGCTCCTCGAAAAAATACCCGGGAAGAAACTTACCGTCCCGGCCGTCATTGCAATCTTCTTCGCCGGAAGTTGGGCCCTCTCCACCTTCTGGAGTGAGCCGACGATAACCTTCGGCGACCTGCGGTACTACTCGGAGCATCTCCACGCCACCGCCCGCTGGCTCGGGGAAAACGCCGACCCCGACGACACCGTGGCGGTGACCATCGCCGGCGTGATTCCATACTTTACCGGCCTGGAGACGGTGGACATGTTGGGGCTCTCCGACGCCCACATCGCCCGGGAGGGGCTGAAAATCCCCGGCCTGGGGAAGCCGGGGCACGAGTGCTACGACTCGGAGTACGTCCTGGGGCGCGCCCCGGAGTGGATAACGCTGCAACCCTTCCCCGATTTATTTCTCGCCGGCGGGACGCCCGAGCTGACCAGCGAGCTGGACCTCACCCGGCGCGACGGGCTCTGGGAGCGATACCACCTCGTCCTGCCCCGGTCGGCCACGGTGACCGTCCTGCACCGGCGCGACGACCTGGAGGGCCTGGCGCGGATGGACCCGGCCGAGTGGCGCGACGCCTGGTACTTCGCCCCGCCCTACGCCGAGCTGACCACCAGGCCGCCCCCGCCGCCGGGTTCCTGACCCACACCTGCGGACCATCGCCAATTGCTATGATGTAGGGCGGCCCCGTAGGACGAGTCCTCTGCGGGCCGCCGCGTTTACCCCCTCACCCCGGTCCGTGCCTTGCATATTGCGATGACGTAGGGGCGACCCTCTGCGGTCGCCCGCGGGCCGACCTGAACGGCGCGCCGTCGGTCGGCCCCTACGGGGACGGTGTGAAATCCACATCTCACCCGTAGGGGCGGGTGTCCATACTCCCACCCCTCTCCCTAACCCTCCCCCCAGAGGGGGGAGGGGACATGCATGTTGCGATGATGTAGGGCGGCCCCGTAGGACGAGTCCTCTGCGGGCCGCCGCGTTTACCCCCTCACCCCGGCCCGTGCCTTGCATATTGCGATGACGTAGGGGCGGACCTTCAGGTCCGCCCGTTTTCTTATAAAGCAGCCCTCACCCCCATCCCCGTCGGCGCACCGCTCCCACGGGGAGAGGGGGAACGCGACCCTCACCTCCGCGTCCCCCCCCCCCCGGCGCTACCGGGCCCGG
>DATKYS010000139.1 GCA_035528375.1 bacterium | reverse complement strand
CCCATCCCCTCTCCCACGGGGAGAGGGGGGCCCAGACCCTCACCCCAGGCGCACGAGGAAACGGCACCGTTCGCCGCCCCGCAGAATGGTTTCGAGCACCTCGACCTCCACCGGCCCCCCGGTGATCCCCTCCCAGATTTTCGCGTGCCACCCCGCCCCGCAGCAGCAGTAGAAATCGGGTATCTCAACCAGGGCGTGCTTGACCAGCGGGCAGTAGCAGCCGGCGACCTGCCTGTCGTGGGGCGTCTTCGCGTTCTCGTACCCCGCCGGGTCGCACGGACGCTTGGTGACCCGAATCTCGCCTGCCTCCCTGACGAAGGGCGGGTAGACCGAGGCGCCTCCGAGGGAGCGGTCGGCGCGCATCGCCGCCAGCACGGCGTCCACGTCACCCGTTTTCTCGAACAGCCTCCGCATGGCGAGTATCGGCTCCTCGCCGAACTCCTCGGTGAACTCGCAGCCGAATCTCTCCAGGATTCCGCATCTCGTTGCCGGTTCCGGCACGAGCTCCGCCAGCCGCTCCATCGCGCCCCGGACCCACTCCGCCATCGCGGCGGGCTCGAGGTCGCGGATCCGGTCCGACCCGCGCATCACGAGACGGCGGGCATCGCCGCCCGCGCGGAGCTCGATGTTCACGGCCCACTTCTCCAGCTTGTCCTCCAACCAGTCCATCGCGCCCCCTTCGCACCCCGACCGAAAAAGGGACGCCGCGACGCCCCCTTCGCAACCGTACAATCGGTAACTTACCTGGCGATGACCAGGCGGGTCGTCTGGCGCTCCTCGCCCACCGAGAGGCGGACGAAGTAGACCCCCGCCCCGGCGCTCGTTACATTCCAGACGACCAGATGGCTGCCGCCCGTGGCGACGCCCTGGGCCAGGGTCTCCACCCGGCGCCCGGAGAGGTCGTAAACGGATATCTCCAGCGCCTTGCCGGCGTCGGCCGGCGAGATGGAGTAGGAGAGGGTGGCCGACTCGCGGGCCGGGTTCGGGTACGGGGCGTCCAGCACCGTCCGCACGTAGCCGCCCGGCAGCTCGTGAATCGTCAGCGGGCCGAAGGTCACCGTCTCGCCGTAGGAGTCCACCACCTCGAGGTAGTAGCGGTCGTCCAGGGCCGGGTCGGTGACCAGCCAGTGCGAGGCTTCCGCGGGGAGGAGCCGCTCGTTCAGCCGCACCCGCGCGTCGTCGCGCTCCCGCAGGAGGTTCGCCCCGGCGTAGCCCTCCCCCGGCGTCCAGGACAACAGGATGCCGTCCGAGGCGTCGTCGTAGTGGAAGTCGGCGACCAGGGCGCTCGACTGCATGACATCCACGTCCTCCACGGCGCTCCAGGCTCCCCAACTGAAATCGTTCCCGCCCCGCACGCGGTAGTAGTACGTGTCGGGGTCGCGGCCCTCCACGTCGAAGGAGGTCTCGGTCAGGTCGTCGCCCAGGGTCGTTATCACCGCGTAGGTGTCCACGGGGTAGATGTCGTCGAAGTAGATGCCGCCCGAGTGGGTGTAGGTGTCCGTGACGTAGCGGAAGCGGAGGTAGCACGAGCCGTCGGCGTAGTCGTCCAGGGAGTGCGTGTACTCGGTCCAATTGGCCAGATAGCCGGTGAACATGCGCAGGCGGTCCCAGACGACGCCGTCCGCCGAAGCCTCGACGTAGGCGTAGTCGTAGCCGGTCTCGATGTTGTACCGGGCCCAGTAGGTGAGCTCGTCGCCCGGGGCGACCGTGAGCGGGCCGAGGGAGGTCATCCTGGCCGAGTAACCGTCGCCGTCCCCGGACCAGAAGCAGTAGCTCCCCTCGTGGGGGCTGGAGGCGGATTGCTCGAAGTTGACGTTGTCCCAGTTGTCCAGGCCCTCCTCGGCGCCGTCGCCGGTCCGCTCGTAGCCGGTCATCTCGTCGAGCCGGTAGTATTCCAGCACGCCGTGCTCGTACTCCGGCATGGTCCAGCTCACCGTGTAGTCGCCGTCGTCGTCGGTGTCCATGGCGTCAATCACCGGGGCCGGCAGGGGGCAGATCATCTCCGGGTTCTGCGCCAACAGGCACATGTCCAGCATCGCCGGCAGGTTCTCTTCGAACTGCACCTGTACCTCGCTGTACGGCGGCTGGAACTGCGTGCCCATCTCGAAGGTGAAGCCGAACAGAGGCTCCGCCAGGAGGCCGTCGCCGTCGGCCAGGTGGCTCCCGTACTGCCAGTCGCAGGCGTCGCCGTTGGTGTTGTAGAGCGCGTAGCTCGGCTGGGCGGTGTAGCCGTTGTAACCGGCGAAGAGATCGGCCATGGGGGCGTAGATGTAGTTGTGCTCGGTCACGTCGTCAATGTAGCCCCAGGGGTAGAGGACGAGCTGCGCGTAAGTGTGGAAGTTGATGGCGCCGACGACCGGGTTGCCCGCGTCGGAACGGTCCGCGTAGAAGTGCATCATCGTCTGGGTCTCCGGCTCCGAGCCGGGGTATGGACCACGGTAGGTGATACCGCTGGGGTCGGGGTCCGAGCCGTAGTCGTCGTAGCCCCACTTGTAGGTGTAGTTGCGATTGTTATCCACGCCCCAGGTGCCGTCGCCGTTGTCCCGCCGGTTCTTGCGCCAGTTGTAGTAATAATCCCGCACGTACTGGTAGCCGTCCGGGTTCACGATGGGCACGATCCAAACCTCGCGGTTGTCCACGATGTTCGTCACCGTCGCATCCATACCGTAGGTCTCGCACAGGTACTCGGCGAAGCGGTACACCAGCTCGTGGGTGGTTATCTCCCGGGCGTGGTGCAGGCCGTTGAACATGACGTCGGCCTCGTCGGGCTCGTCGGTGGCCACGTTGTCGGAGATTTTCAGCCCCCAGAGGTACATGCCGTCGTAGGTCGGGCCGATCCCGGTTTCCGTGGAGAGGTCGTGCAGCTCGCAGATGGCCGGGTAGTCGGCCGCCAGCGTCTGCATCATCGCCAGCATCTGGTCGTAGGAGTGGTACTGGTCGGGATCGGGGATGTTGGCCTGCTCCTCCCAGAAGGCCCGCGTGGCCGCCTCCACGTCGTCTATGAGCACGTCCTGCTGCGTGAGGCCGTAGTAGTAGAGTTGGTCGCGATCGGCCTCGTCAACGAGGACGTCCGCCGCCACGCCCCACACCCACCCCGCCACGTCCAGGGTACCCCAGGGCACGTTCTGTTGCAGCTCCCGGGTCAGGTAGCATCGGACGAGCTGGGTCTTGGCCGCCGCGGGAAAGACGAGGGCGGCGATGAGAAGGAGGGGAATCAGTCTGCGCATGGTTCCTCCAGGAGGGGGCGCCTTCCGGGCGAAACCGCCCCATTGTAACCTTGAATAACCTCTCAGGGGCGAACCTAGCATAAAAAAAGGGCCCCCGCAAGCGGGCCCGCTTTTTTCTTGCCTTCGCGCCGGAAGGGTGTATATTTAAGGGTGGGTTGATCCCTCTTCCCAGGTTTAACCGTTCAAGTGGATTGAAACGTATTTAAGTGAAATGAGGCTACGATGAAGAGGCTTTTTTGCGTGGTTTTCGCGCTGGCGCTGGCCGGGGCGGCCTCCGCCGGCGAGTGGCACTTCGAGATTGTGGA
>DATKYS010000138.1 GCA_035528375.1 bacterium | reverse complement strand
CCCCCGTTCCCGCCGGGGCTGGACACCGGCGGCCCAAGTCCCGTACACTCAACGGACCGGATAAAACACCACTCGAACCAGCGAGACGCCGTGAGGGGAGCCACCGCACTTTGTACCGTTTCATCCATCCTCCTCGCCACCGCCTGCGGTGGGGAAGTCGGCGAGGCCCCCGTGGCGGACCCGGCCCCCGAGACGGCCCCCGTTCCTTTTCGGACGGGGGTCGAGGTGCTCTCCGGGGACGGCTTCCGTGCCCTGGACGGCCGGCGGGTCGCCCTGGTCTGCAACGCGGCGAGCGTGGACGCGTCGGGCGCGCCGAGCTGGGAAATCATCTACCGCGCGGAGAACGTCGAGCTCGCCTGGCTCTACGCCCCGGAGCACGGGCTGGGGGCCGACTCCTTCGGCGACCTGGCCGACACGGTGGAGGGTGCCACCGGCCTCGTGGTCAAGAGCCTCTACGGCCGCGGGAGGGCGCCGGACCCCGCCGACCTAAAGCTCCTGGACGCCCTCGTTTACGACCTGGCCGACGCCGGCGTCCGCTTCTTCACCTATACCTCCACCCTCTACCTCTGCCTGGCGGCCTGCCGGGAGGCGGGGGTGCCGCTGGTCGTCCTGGACCGCCCCTGCCCCCTGGGGACGCGGATTTCCGGCCCGCTCCCGGACGCTCTCTCCGATTCATTCGTCGGCAAACTACCGGTCCCCATCCGCTACGGGCTCACCCCGGGCGAGCTGGCGCGGTGGATCGCCGGCGAGCTCCTCCCCGGAGCGCGGGTGGAGGTCGTCGGGCTGGAAGGGTACGCCCCGGAAAAGTGCCTCGATGAGCAGGCGGGCGGGCCGGTCTGGCGTCCGCCTTCACCGAATCTCACCCGCCTGGAGGGAGCCCTCGTCTATCCCGGTATCGGCCTCTTCGAGCCGGCGAACCTCTCGGTGGGCCGGGGGACGGACGCGCCCTTCGAGCGGGTGGGGGCGCCCTGGCTGGACGCCGAGGGGCTGGCGCTCTACTGGGAGGCCCACTGCCCCGGGGCGGTTTACGCCGTCACCGAGTTCACCCCCCACTCGCCCAGCGACGGCCGCTACGGCGGGAAGGCCTGCCGGGGGGTGGAGGTCACCGTCACCGACCGCAACACCTTCGACCCGCTCCGGCTGGCGGTGTACGGCTACGATTTCCTCGCCGTCCGCCACGCCGGTACGCTGGTCGTGGACCGGACGTACCTGCGGCAAATGGCGGGCGACGATTCGCTGGGTCGGCTGATTGCCGGCGAGATCGGGGCGGGGGAGCTCCTCGACCGTTGGGCCGCCGACGCGGAGCGGTTCGCCGCCTCCGTGGAGCCGTACCGCCTGTACCCCCCGGAGCCCTGACCATGTACGACTACGAAGCCCTCGAAAAAAACGTGGCCGCGGTGCGGGGGAGAATCGCCGCCGCGGCCGCGCGCGCCGGCCGGGACCCCGCGGGGATCCGCCTGGTCGCCGCGACGAAGTACGTGGGCGCCGAGGCGCTCCCCCTCCTGGCCCGGGCCGGGGTCCGCGTCATCGGCGAGAACCGCGTCCAGGACGCGCTGGCCAAGTTCACAGAAGTCGGCGATTGCGGCCTGGAGTGGCACTTCATCGGCACCCTGCAGAAAAATAAAATCCACAAGGTGCTGTCCCGCTTCTCCCTCATCCATTCCGTGGATTCCGCGGAGCTCGCCGGGGCGGTCGCCGAGCGTTCGGCCGGCGGACCGACGCCGGTCCTGTTCGAGGTCAACGTCGCCGATGAGGCCACCAAGCACGGCTTCGACCCGGACTCGCTCACCGAGAGCTTCCCCGCGCTCCTTTCGCTGCCCGGAATCTCGCCCCGGGGGCTGATGACGATGGCCCCCTTCGAGGCCGAGCCCGGGGACACGCGGCCCGTTTTCGGCGCCCTGCGCGGGCTGCGCGACGAGCTGGCCCGCCGCCACGGCCTCGGGGGCTTCACCGAGCTCTCCATGGGGATGACCAACGACTTCGAGGTGGCGGTGGAGGAGGGGGCGACCATGGTGCGCGTGGGCTCCGCCCTTTTCCGGGGGTTCGCGGCCCAGACCTCCTGTACAGTCAACCCATAGCATCTTCAATCATGGAGGAACGACCGTGCCAATAGGCGAAGTCTTCAGACACATCTTTTCCGCCGCGCCGATCACCGGCGAGCTGACCTGGGACTACTACGTCATCGCCGCGGTCTACTGCCTGGCCGTCGTATTACTGGGAGTAATCGTCGCCAAGGTTCTCAAGGCCGTCTTTTTGCGTCTGGCCGTGAACCGGAAAAAAACCAGGACCCCCCTCGGCGAGCGCATCCTGGCCTCCCTGGCCGGTCCGCTGCAAGGGGGCGTCATCGTCGGCTCCCTCTACGCCGCCTGGGCCTTGTATCCCTACAGCCCTCCCGTGCTCGACTCAATCCTCGGGGGGGTCCTCTTCGTTCTGGCGGCGCTCGTCGGCGCCCGGTTACTTGTAAATCCCGTACTGGCCTTCTTCCGCTGGTACGCTGAGGAGGCCGAGCGCAAGTCCGGCGTCGTCATCAGCACCGACTTCATCCCCCTCATCCGCAAGGTCCTCACCGTGGCGGTGTACGCCATCGGCGTCATCATCGTGCTGGAGCACTTCGGGGTGGACATCGTGGCTCTGGTGACCGCCCTGGGGGTGGCCTCCCTGGCGGTGGCCCTGGCGGCCCAGGATACCCTGGCCAACATGATTTCGGGCTTCGTGCTCATGGCGGACCGTCCCTTCAGGAACGGCGACCGGGTGAAGGTGGCCGGGGTTTACGGCGACGTGAAACGCATCGGGATGCGCTCCACGGACATCGTGACCCTGGACGGCAACACCGTCACGGTGCCCAACTCCAAGATTTCCGACGAGTACATCGAGAACTTCTCCCAGCCCTCACGCAGGTATCGCATCGTGTTGGAGATCGGTCTGGCCTACGGGACCGACCCCGAGAGGGCCGAGGAGGTAATTCTGGAGTCGGTGCGCGCCACCGATGGGGTTCTTAAAAAACCGGAGCCGGCGGTTTACTTCCTCACCTTCGGCGACTTCTCCCTCAACTTCACTCTCACCTGCTGGTGCAAGAGCTACGCGGTGAGCTGGGTCGTGACGAACGCGGTAAACGTCAATCTGGCCCGGGCCCTCGCCGGGAGCGGTCTTGAAATCCCCTTCCCGACCCGGACGATCCACCTGCCGCCGGGGAGCACGGCACGCAAATTGCGTCCATAAAAGGACGGGACCCCGTCCTCCGGCGGCTCCCCCGGGATGTCCCGAGCCCGACGGGTTCGATCCGGCGATGACCCGATCTCATGTAAAGCGGCTCCCGGACTCGCTTCCCGGCATCGAGAAGATCGTGAACGCCGGAGTACCCTGTCCGGACACCTTTTTGATGACATAGCTGTGTGAAAGTTGTACACTTCTCCTACTTTGAAATTTCTCTCCCCACCGGGGAGGTGCGAGCCGGGGCGCGAATCGTATTCCGTTTAAGGTGAGTCGGTGCGCCGCAATTTGCCGTAGCATTCCGCCACGCATACCCGGCCACCGCGAAGAGACGTCAATGATAGACGACGGCAACAGGCCCGACAAGCCCGATCCGCGGTTGCGCGCAGAGCTACTGCGCTACCGCAACCTCCTCTACGACCGGCTGACCGGCCTGCCCACCCTGCCGGTGGCGTTGAGCGAAATCCGCAAGCTCATAGACGTCAACCACCGCACCGTGGGCGTCATCTGCGTGGACCTCTCCCAGACCGCCGGGCTGGAAAACTCCTTCGGCTGGCAGTCCACCGACGACCTTATCATGAGCCTGGCCCAGCTCCTGGGTGTTTTCAACGACCAGGTCATGGGCGACAAGGGGCTTCTGTTTGAAGAGGCGATTCGGACGGGGAGCTTTTTCCTCTTCTTCGCCAGGGAGGGCCTCACCACGGAGGAGTTGGCGGAGGTCGCGCAACTGGTGAGGGAGTTCCTCTCCGCCAGCGCGGTGGGCCGAGAGCTCGCCGCCAACGGCTTCGACGTCAACATCGGCTACTCCCTCTTCGTGGACGACCCTCTCATCCGCTTCGAGCGCCTGGTGTACACCGCCGCCCGGGACGCCCGGGACATGGCGGTGGACGCCGAGAAGCGCGAGGAGATGCTCCAGTACCGCGAGCTGGCGCAGATTATCGCCGGGGAGCGCATCCGGACCCGTTTCCAGCCCATCATGTACCTGGGCGACCTGAAAGTTTTAGGGCACGAGGCGCTCTCCCTGGGCCCCCCGAACACCATCTTCGAGAACGCGGAGCGGCTGTTCAACTTCGCCGCCCGCTCGGAGTTCGGCCACGCCCTGGACCGGCTCTGCCGGCGTCACGCCGTTCTGGTCGCCCCCGAGCACGTCAAGGACGGGGAGCTCCTCTTCTTGAACACCGCCGCCGTCAGCTTCTCCGACCCCAGCTTCAGCGCCGACTTCGGCGTCGAGAGCAACCTCTTGAAGGAGAACGTCGTGCTCGAGCTTACCGAGCGCACCGCCATCCACGACCTGGCCGCCTTCTGCCGCACCCTGGTCACCTTCAAGGAAGAGGGGTTCTTGATAGCCGTGGATGACGCCGGCGCAGGGTACTCCTCCCTCTCGACCATCGCCGAGCTCCAGCCCGATTTCCTCAAGTTCGACCGCTCCATGGTCTCCGGCATCCACGAGAGCAAGATCAAGCAGGAGCTCCTGAAAACCCTCCTGGAAATGGCCGGCCGCACCGGCAGCCGCGTCATCGCCGAGGGGATAGAGCAGGCCGAGGAGTTGGAGATGATGCGGGAGATCGGGGTGGAGCTGGGGCAGGGCTACTACCTGGAACGCCCCTCGCGGGCCTACTGACGCTTGCGCCCTCTGGAAACGTAGCGAAACTGGGTCTATACTTTAGATGACGGTGTGACTTAAGGTGTCATGAAAAACTCCACCACCTCGCCGCAGACGAAGGTGATTCTGGTCGCCGACGACGAGCCGGACATCGTCACCATCGTCGAGATGATACTCCGCAGCCAGGGCTACGACGTCCTCAAGGCCGCCAACGGCCTGGAGGCGCTCGAGCTCGCCGAGAGGTACAGCCCCGATCTGATTCTTCTGGACATCATGATGCCCGACATGGACGGGTGGGAGGTGCTCCGTCTCCTGCACGTGGATCCGTCCACGGCGGAGATACCGGTGGCCATGATATCGGCCAAGACGGGCAGCCGCGCCAAGATAACCTCCATGCAGGAGGGCGCGGTGGACTACATCACCAAGCCTTTCGATTCCCGGGAGCTCCTGACCAAGGTCCGGGAGCTTCTGACCAGCCAGGGCTAGGCCGGCGGGAATCCCGGTCGCCGAGGGGCGGGGTTGAACCCGTCTTTATGTTATCGGCATTTCCCTATTTTTCCCTCTCCCCGTGGGAGGCCTGCGAGGCACGGGGTAGGGGTGACGATTGAGGCGGTTTCCCTCTCCCTGTGGGAGAGGGATTAAGGGTGAGGGCTGCCTTTGAAAAAACGGCGGGGACTAAAGTCCCCGCCCTACATTTAGAACCGCACGGCAACCTCATAGGGGCCGACCTTCAGGTCGGCCCGCATCCCTCTCCCCGTGGGAGAGGGATTAAGGGTTAGGGCTGCCTTCGAAAAAAAGGTGGTGTTATATCAATCGCGGCGGCCCGCGGAGGGGCCGCCCTACATCATCGCAATTGCAGGTGAGGGTTGCGCTGGTCCCCTCTCCCTTTTAGGGAGCGGCGCGCCGACGGGGATGGGGGTGAGGGCTACCTTTGAACTATTCCCGCACGAGAACGGCCTTCTCCCGTCCGCCCCGAAAGTGCTAAACTACCGTGCAGGCACTGTGACGCCGGACCGGGCCCCGATTCAGCAAACGCCCGCCGAGGACCATTCATGGAACACGAGAACCTGCGTACGCGATTCTTCGGCGCCCTGGGGCGCTTCACCCACCGCCGACGGTGGTGGATACTTGCCGGGGCCGTCGTCGTCACCCTGGGAGCCGGCTACCTGGCCGAGCGGCTCGAAATCAGGACGAACCTCACCGAGATAATGCCCGAGGACAACCCCCAGGTGGTGGCCTTCAGCGACATCACCAAGCATTACGACTCGGCGAACTTCGTGACCGTGGTGGTCCGGGGCGAAAATCCCGAGCTGATGGCCCGGTTCGCCGACCGCCTGGCTCCGCGCCTGACCGCGATGGACTCCTACGTCCGCTGGGTCAACTACCGCCTGGACGACGACTTCGCCTCCCATCACGGTCTGATGCTGCTCTCGGCGGACGACCTGGACGACCTCGCTCCCGTCTTCGAGTCCCCGGCGCTCGACCACACCCTCGCCGCGCTGAACGATTCCCTGGAGAAGACCTACGTGGGCGGCGGCGTCGAAACCCGGGAGCGAGAGAGCGACGCCATCATGCGGATCGAGGGGCTGTACCGCTTCGCGGAAAACGTCGGCCGCTACGGCGCCGGGGAGATCACCGCAGCGCCGGATGATACCGCCCGCCGGGCCGTGCGCGAGCTCTCCCTGGGCGAACCCTACATCTTCTCCGCCGACCGGAGCCTCCTTCTCATCTGGCTCCAGCCCACCTTTTCCATTGACGAGATGGACCGGGTGGTCGTGGCCGTCAACGACATCGAGGCCGTCTGCAAATCCGCCGCGGCGGAGGAGCCCTTCGCCGGGCGGATCGAGGTCGGCCTGGCCGGGGCTCTGGCGCTCGCCCGCGACGAGTACGAGGCGGGGATGGGTGATATGGCCTGGTCCACAATCGTGGCACTTATCCTCGTCCTTCTGGCCCTGATCGTATTCTTCCGCATCGTCGTCGCCCCGCTTCTGGCCGGAATCCCCCTCCTGCTGGCCCTGGTGTGGAGCGCCGGCGCCATGCAGCTCTACTCGGGCTGCCTCAACCTCTTCAGCATGTTCTTCACCGTCTTCATCGTGGGGCTGGGGATAGACTACGCGATTCACATCCTGAGCGGGGTGAACGAGGCGCGGAGCGAGGGACGCCCGATGGAGGAGGCGCTGGCCGTGGGGCTCGGGCGGAGCGGGATGGGGATTCTCACCGGCGCGTTGACCACGGCGGCGGCCTTTCTGTCCATGCTGGCCGGGGAGATGCGCGGCGTCCGGGACCTGGGCTTCGTAAGCGGCGTCTCGATAATCCTGGCCCTGGTGGCCATGCTCCTGGTGCTGCCGGCGCTCCTTTCCATCCGGGAATCACTCCGGGAACGGCGGGCGCGCAGGCGGGGCGTCGCCGTCAAGCTCCCCAAGGGCCTGGCGGTGGAGCTGCCGCTCCTGGGCGCGGTCGGACGCGCCATGGACCGCCGTCCCTGGCTCTTCGCCGCCGCCGGGCTGCTCGTCGGGGGCGGTTTGCTGGTTGCGGCGCTTCTCGGGACTCGATTCGACTGGAACATCTACAACATGGAGCCCAAGGGGCTGGAGTCCATCGAGCTGGCCGGCCTCATCGAGGACCACTTCGACCTCTCCCCCGATTATTCCCTGGTGGTGACCGACTCCGTGGAGCGCTCCCGGGAGGTCTACGACCGGCTGAAGGACAAGGGCTACGTGGGGGAGATAGACACGGTCTCGCGGTTCATTCCCGCGGAGGCGGACCAGGGGGAGCGGGCGCCCGTAATCCGCGGCATTGACGACGCCGTGGCCGCCTGGGCGGAACCGCCGCCGGTGACCGCCGGACAGGTGCTCGGCATGGCCGACGAGCTGGAGCGGCTCCAGCTCAACCTCCTCGAGCTCCGGGTCATCGCGGAGACCTCGGTCAAGTCCGAACTCCAGCGTCGCTGCGAGACGCTCACCGGCTACGACTCGCCGACGAAGCCGCTGGTGGCGCTCGCGGAGTCCCTGCGCCGAGAAGCGGATGACGCCGCCCGGCGGCTGACCGATTTCCAGCGGGCCTACTTCAGGGCGCAGCGGGACTGGCTCCTGGGGGCCGGCGGTGAGCCCGGTTTCGCCAATTCAAAAGAAATCACCGAGACCGACCTCACTCCGGAAATGCGCTCCCGATACCTGAGCCGCGACGGCACCCGCTATCTGGTTACAGTATTCCCCCGCTTCGACCTCTTCGCGGACCAGGACCGGCTCCGGGCCTTCTCGGACGGTGTGGGGGCGGTGGAACCGGAGAGCGTGGGCACGCCGCAGCTCTTTTTGTCCATGATAGACGAGGCCGGGCAGGACGGGGAGCTGGCCACCCTCATCGCCCTGGGTGCTATCTTCGTGCTGTTGTTCCTCGATTTCCGCAAGCTGCACACGACGCTGTTGGCCATGGTGCCGCTGGCGGCGGGGAGCGTCGTCATGCTGGGGGTGATGGCGCTTTGCGGGGTGAAGGTCAACTACATGAACATCTTCGCCGTGCCGCTGGTGCTGGGCATCGGTATAGATGACGGGGTGCACATCATCCACCGCTACCGCCGGGAGGGTAACTTCGATGTCACGCTGTCGCGGACGGGGCGGGCGGTGTTTTTGACCAGCCTGACGACGGGGATCGGCTTCGGCTCGATGATTTTCGCCCGGATGCAGGGCTTCTCCTCGATGGGGATAGCGCTCATGGTCGGCGTGGCGGCGTGCTTCCTGACCAGCGTTTTCTTCCTCCCGGCGCTGGTGCGGGTGGTGGAGCGCTGGGGGTTGAAGGTATGACCGCCCTCCCCGCGGCGGGGCGTAGAAGCTCCGCCCTACATTTTCCCCTCCCCCCTCTGGGGGGAGGCTCGCCTACGGGCTAGGGTGAGGGTAAAACGCGGCGGGGATAGGAATCCCCGCCCTACGTTTCGAATCGCACGATAACCTCGTAGGGGCCGACCTTTAGGTCGGCCCTCTGCGGGCCGCCGCGTTTTTTTAACGCGCAATCACCACCCGCCGGGTGAGGGAGCCGGAATCGGTCGCCAGGCGGGCGAGGTAAACGCCCGGTGGAAGCGCCGAGGCGTCGTAGGAAATATCATGGCGCCCGGCGGTCATCTCACCGTCGAGAATCGTTGATACACGCCGTCCCGAAAGGTCGTAGAGCGATATACTTATACGGCCGTCCTCGGGCAGCGTGTAATCAACCGTGAATGAACCCTTCACCGGGCTGGGGTAGATTGATAACGCAAGCTCCCGAGCTGCTCCGGGGAACGCCACCGCCTCCGTCGGCCCGAAGCGGCTCACCGTCCCGTCCTCCTCGATGGCTTCCAGCCAGTAGAGGTACTCGCCCCCAGCTTCTACATCGCTATCCAGCCAGCGGGCCGCCGTTCCGGGAAGAGCGCCGGAGATTGCATCCGGTTCATTTTCCCCCGCCGACCGCAGGACGTTAAAACTCGCCGGTGCGTCGCCGGTTATCGTCCAGCCGACCAGCACGCCCTCGTCGCAGGTGTTCGCGGAAACCTCCGCCCCCTCCACCCCCGGCCCGGGATCCCAATAAGCGTATTTTAGAGCTTCGTTGGCGTAATATGAGATATGTGGGTTGCCGAGGGAGTCCAGCGCAAGGGAGGTGTATCTTCCCTCCGAGTCCACGGTCTCAATGTGCCAAGAGCTGCCGGTCCAGCTTGCGTATCTGAGATTCCCGTTGCCTCGGTACGAGATGCGAGGTCGGTCGGAAGTGTCCAGCGCGAGGGAAGTGTAGTAGCCTGCGTCTTCGGTGTCAACGTCCAAAAATATCCACTTGTCTTCGAGCCTCCGAGCGTATTTTAAATAACTGCCGTTGGACCAGTATTCCTGATACATGATTCGGGGGTAGCCAGAGGAATCCAACGCGAGTGAGGTGTATTCGCCCACATGCCACTTCGTATCAACGGCTACGCGACCCCAAGTACTACCTGTCCAATAGGCGTATCTAAGGCCTGTATTGGTGAGGTCGTAATACGAAATGTGAGGTTTGCCAGACGAATCATGCGCCAGAGAGGACCACATGCCTACGTCATCCCCCTCGTCAACGGTCTCAGTCAGCCAATAGCCGCCGTCCCAGCGGGCGTATTTTAAATCTCCATTGTTGGGTTCATAATACGAGATGCAGGGATAACCGTTATAATCTATTGATAGGGATGTGTACTGACCTCCCAAGTCAATTGTCTCTGTCTGCCAAGAGCTGCCGTCCCAACGGGCGTATTTTAGGTTTCCGTTGGTGTAGTCGTAATACGAGATGTGGGGGTAATCGTTAGAGTCCAATGCCAGGGATGTCCATTCACCTACGCTTCCCTCCGAGTCAACTGTCTCTGTCTGCCAAGAACCGCCGTCCCAGTGGGTGTATTTGAGATCCCGGTTCCACACATCGTAATACGAGATGTGGGGATAGTCGGAGGAGTCCAGCGCCAGGGAAGTGTACCAGCCCACATAGCCCTCCGAATCCACCGTTTCGATGTGCCACTCGCCGGCGGACGCCGCGCCGACGAATACCAGCGCGAAAACAACGCAAAAAAGCCTCTTCATCGTAGCCTCGTTTCACAAAAGACGCTTCGAACCACTTGAACGATTAAACCTGGGAAGAGGGATCAACCCACCCCACCTTTAATATACACCCTTCCCGCGCCGAAGGCAAAAAAAGCGGTCCGGGGACCGCTCTTTCATAAAAGCTGGAGGCGGCACCCGGACTCGAACCGGGGATGAAGGATTTGCAGTCCTCTGCCTTAGCCACTTGGCTATGCCGCCGGCAGGGGGGGATTTTAGCCCAAGACGGGTGCCCGGTCAAGGGCGGCTTGCCGACACGGCGCGTCTCGACCTATAATCTCCCGAACCTTCGCCGGAACGGGGGATTCCATGGCGGCCTTTTCCCTGCTGGGCACAATCCTGTCGCTCCTGGGTGTTCTTAGCCCCGACTCGCTGCCGGCCGACGTCTTCAACCAGCCGATGCTCACCGGCGCCCCGGACGACTCCCTGGTCGCGATTTACGTGCCGGACCTCCTGCTCGACTACGAATCCCTCGCGAACCAACCGCTCCTGGCGGGTCTCTTCTCCGGGTGGCCGCCCGAGGAGGAGGATTTCCCCCAGGCGCTGGCGCAGTACACGCTGGAGGAGCTCTTCGGGCTGGTCCGCTCCGAGCTGGCCCTGTACCTCACCACCCCCGACCCGGACTCGGAGTGGATGGAGCCGGAGCTGACCCTCATGCTGCGCCCCCGGAACCCCGAAATCTTCGCGCTCCTGGACGCGCTCGTTGACGAGCTGGGCGCCCTCGAGCTGCCCGAGGGCTTCGAGGGCTTCCGCGCCTTCGGCGGCGAGGACAACGTCATCGCCTACACCGACGAGCTCATCTACTCCTCGCAGTCGGTGGAGGAGCTGTCCCACGTCGTTCACCACGGGTACGGGCTGGGCGATTCGGCGCGGTTCCGGACGTGCACGTCGCAGCTCCCGAAGAGGCTCGCCCTGGCGGCCTACGTGGACCTCCACGGCCTGGTTCGCCTGCCCGTGTACGACTGGTGGTCGGAGAGCTACACGGAGCCGGAGCTGACGCCCTTCGAGGAGAGGCTGGACGCGGTGGGGGTGGCGCTGGTCCCCGGCCCGGACGGCGGAATCCGGGTGGACCTCACCCTGTCCGAGGGGGAGCCGGTCGAGCTCCTGGACGCCTTCGGTGGTCAAAGTCAGGTCAACGGGCTCATGGGCCGCTACCCCGACCACTGCCTTATCGCCGTCGAGGCGCACCTGGCGCGCCCGCTGACGACCCTCGCCGAGCTGGGGCTGGCGTTCTACGTTCAGGAAGCGGCGGTCTCGGTGGAGGCGATACCCGAGAACAAGAAGCAGTTGTACTATCTACCGCTCCCTCCGCCCCCCGCGCCGGAGCCGGAAATGCCGCCCGAGGTCCTCGCCGCGCTCGGGGAGCTGGACGCCCTGGCCGGGGACACGGTGGGGATGTCGCTCCACGCCCTGCCCGGGGAACCGCAAAGCGAGGTCGCGGCGGACTTCCTCGACGACCTGCTGGACATGGAAGTGGAGTACGCCGACCCCCGGCTGGCGTTTTACTTCGAGAGCCCCGACCCGGCCGCCCTCGCCCTTGGCCTGATCGCGCTCATGTCGGTGACGGAGGGCGTCCCGGCGCAGGGCGAGGAGGTCACCGTCGGCGGCGTTCCCGGCCTGCGACTGGAGCTGGACGAGGGCAAGAGCCTCTACCTTTTGGAGTTTAACGGCTGCCTGGTGGTGACGCCGGACGGCCCGTCCGCGGAGTTCATCGCGGAGAACTTCGGCGGGGCGAACACGCTCGCCGGGGACGGGGCTTTCCGGTCGTCGGCCGCCTCCACCACGGAGCCGGTCAACCTGGCGGCCTGGCTGGACATGCCCGCGCTCCTGGACGCCACGGAAGGCCCCGACGCCGTGTACGCGACCGGGATGCCGGGCATGTCGGCCGGGATGGGATTCAACGCCGCCGTCACCGGGGGACGTGTCACCCTCGAGGGGGACTCCCTCCTCGCGGAGTTCATCCTCTTCGGCCTCGGTTTCTTCGGGATGTAGCCGTGCAGAGCATCTTCAGCGTGGACGAGATGGCGGAGTACTCGCGCCGGCAACGGTCGCAGGGGTACGGCATCGCCCTCGTCCCGACCATGGGCTACCTGCACGAGGGGCACCTGTCGCTGGTCCGGCTGGCGCATAAACTTGCCGAGCGGGTGGTGGTGAGCATCTTCGTCAACCCGACGCAGTTCGGCCCCGGCGAGGATTTCGACCGCTACCCCCGCGACTTGGATCGTGACCTGGGGCTCCTGCGGAAGGAGAAGACGGACTGCCTCTTCCACCCGAGCATCGAGGAGATGTACCCCGAGGGCCACGCCACCGAGGCGCGGGTCACCGGTCCCCTGACCGAGGTGCTGTGCGGCGCGGCGCGACCGGGGCACTTCGCCGGCGTAACCACCGTGGTGCTGAAGCTCTTCAACATCGTCCGCCCCGACACGGCCGTCTTCGGGCAGAAGGACTACCAGCAGTGCCAGGTCGTCAAGCGGATGGTCCAGGACCTCCACCTGGATGTGAAGATTTTCCCCGCCCCCATCGCGCGCGAGGCCGACGGACTGGCGATGAGCAGCCGCAACCGGTATCTGAGCCCGGACCTGCGCCGACAGGCCCGCGAGCTATACGCCTCCCTGCAGCTCGTCGAGAAGCAATTCGATGAAGGAGAGCGCGACGCGATGAAGCTGCGCGAGGCCGGGGTGAACTACCTCCGCCAGTTGGCGCCCGACTGCATGCTGGACTACTACGAGATTGCGGACCGCGAGACCCTGCGACCGCTGGCCAGGGTGGGGGTTGACGGTGCCGTGGCCCTGGTGGCCGCCTACTTCGGCGAGACCCGGCTGATAGACAACGTCCTGTTGACCTAGACCACCGTCGGGGTATCCTCCCGACCCTCGTAGGGGCCGACCTTCAGGTCGGCCCGTATTTCCCTCTCCCTGTGGGAGGAGCATTCGCTCACGGGATTAAGGGTGAGGGCTGCCGTGTGTCCCCTCTCCCTTCCAGGGAGCGGCGCGCCGACGGGCTGGGGTGATGGGCAAGGTAGGGAACGGGGGTGGGCTGCCACAACGGACGGGTTTAGACACCCGCCCCTACGTATATCTAACGCATATCCGACACGTAGGGGCGACCGTCCACGGTCGCCCGCGGGCCGACCTGAACGGCGCGCCGTCGGTCGGCCCCTACGTCATCGCAGGCCGTGGTACGGGATGGAAACGGCGGGGCATAAACGCCCCGCCCTGCATTTGGGAACGGGAAAAATTACCGCCGGCGGACGGCAATCCAGGAGACATCGTCGCCGCGCTCGAGGCCGACCTTGCGCGCCAGGGCCAGGGACGGCTCGTTTTCCTGCTTGATGTGGGCGTGGGGGAGCCAGCCGCCCGCGAGGACGGCCCGGATCATCCCGAAGGAGATTTCCTGGGCCAGACCCAGGCGGCGGTGAGCCCGACGGGTGTAGATGTTACCCAGGGAGCCCGAGCCGTGGGTGATGCACCAGGCACCCGGCTCGCCCCGCTCGTCGTAGAAGGCCAGGCTGGGGCCGGACTCGATTCGCCAGCGGATGTAAGCGATGGAGCCCTCGTCGTGGTCGCCGAACTCCCAGTGGGCCTCCACCACGCGGGCGTGCTCCGGCTTCAAGGGCGCCAGGGGGATCCGGGGCTCCCGGGGCGGTGGGGAGTCCCAGTAGTGGACCCAGCACCGCGTCCGCCAAACGGGTTCCCCCACCTTCAGCAGCCGCTCGCAGCAACTCTCCTGGAGTCCGGCGAAGCGGTAGGCCTCGAGGAAATCCGCCACGGTCTTCGGGTCGTCGCGGAAGACCCCCTCGACCAGCTCCCGGTAGGCCGCGGAATCGAAGTACTCCAGCGCCAGGTCGAGCTTCTCCGGATCCCTCGCAAAGAAGAGGTTGCCCCAACTGGCCACAAGGACGCAGGCCGGGTTTTCCGGGTCGTCCACCAGGCAGAGCCGGAAGGGCTCGCCGGGCTCCGGCGTCTGGTGGAAGAGTGTGTAAGCGATCATGGCGGTCGCCGGGGGGTTCTCCGCCAGCAGGCCGCGCAGCTTTTCGTAATCCCGGAGCTCCCGCAGCATCCGCGCCCCCGTTTTTCTACGGAACGTTCCCGTGGATATTATACGTCATCGAGTGCCGGGGATAAAGATACGGGGGCGGGATGAGCCGCCCCCGGGAGCGATGGTGGATTCGCGTTGCGGGGCGTTCCGGTGTACCTTACCCTCTTTTTACCGCTTCTTTAAACGCCCGCCGGGCTCCGGGAAACAGTATAGCGGGATATTTCGATATTTCCAGGCGATAATTAGTTGATTATGCCAGCGCGGCCTCCAGGCTCTCCGCCAGCCCCACGGTGTCCTCCACGAGCATCTCCAGGTAACCGGCCGGGATGCGGAAGAAGAAGTACTGGCCCCAGGTGAAGTTGCAGATTATCCGGGTCTCGAAGACGTAGATGCTATCCAGGCGCCACATCCAGCGCAGGTAATAGCGGTGAAAGGCGCGCGTCAGCTCCGGATCGGTGCGGAAGACCTCCGCCAGCTCGGGGGCGGCGCGGCGCGTGTGGAAGATTAAATTGAACGCGCCGCTCGGCGTGGTGAAGTCCTCCATCCCCTCGTCGGGCCGCTCCGACGGCCGTCTCGTCACCAGGTTGATCTTGCACGGGCCGAAACCCACCGAAACCATGGCGTCCGAGTCCGGTTCCACCTCCACCCCGTGCCCGCGGACCGTTCCGGTTATCTCCCCGAACTCGCTGTAGGACTTCGACCGGGTGAAGGTGAGACCGAGACGCTCCGCCTCGGCGGGGAGCCTTTTCCACGAAATTCTCTGCGCGATGGGGGAGAAGGTCATCCCGGTGACCATCCGCACCATGGCCAGGGGCCCGAAGGTGAAGAGGAAGCGGAACACCGCCCGCATGACGTATAAGATGACGAACATCACGACCCTTTCCGCCGGAGGATTTTTATATTTTACAATATTTCCCCCGCCTTCGACGCGGAGGCCGACCGACCGGTCGGCCCGTTTTTTTAAGGTAGCCCTAACCCTTAATCCCGTCGGCGCGCCGCTCCTACTGGGAGAGGGGGGCGGGCTCGCCTCTCATCCGTGACCACGATGATGTAGGGCTGCCCCTGGAGCGGTCCGCCGCGTTTTGCGATGATGTAGGGGCCGACCTTCAGGTCGGCCCGACCCGCACCCTAGCCCTCTCCCTAAGAGGGAGAAGGACAATAATGCAGCCCTCACCCCGGCCCTCTCCCACAGGGAGAGGGGGAATGTAGGGCGGCCCCTCTGCGGGCCG